>JAUYQE010000049.1 GCA_030695605.1 Nanobdellota archaeon | reverse complement strand
CTGCAGCCATTTTTCGGCTTTTGGTGTAACTTCACAATGCTTTCTGATCCAAGTAAGCGAAGGAACCCAGACGGAAAAAGGATTTGTCGGACGCTGTTTCAGCTCTCGGAGTTTTCGTACTGCCGCACCGTTTGTGGCATCGCACCCGAGGCCGTAAATCGTATCCGTGGGATGGATGAAGATAGCGCCGTCTTTAATCCGCTGCAAAATCTCTTCGATGTGGGCTTCAGCATCAGCTCGCATGAAAGTGTCCATGAAAGCAGCGGAGCTGGGGGGCGTTTATATGCTTTTTGTCGCGTTCTCCCGCGCTGTCGTTATGCGACGTGGGCAATTCTGTCTGATCCTTGCTGAATATACTCGTTCGGCAGTTCTTCTTCAGGAATCTGCTGCCCATACCAAGAGTTATATTCATACTTCTGCAGCAAATACAGTATGCGTTCGGTTATGTTCATCATTCTTTTCACCTCTTTTTTTCTTCTGTAATGCGGGGCTTAGATAATTGAGCATATTTCTCTCGCATTATATATGAAAGACACAACAATCTTGATCAATCATTTGTGCCCTTCAGTATAGAAGCTGCCACTAAACTGGTAATCAAAAGTATCCTCTTTGTAGAGCGTCCTTAAAGTCAATTCTCGAATCTGTTCTTCAAACAATCGCTGTATGGTTCTGGGGGTCAGATCAATCATGGTGGCACCTCCGTGTTAGGAGATATCGTTGGAGAGGGGATATAAGAACTCTACCCGCAGCTGTCCAGTGTGTCCAGTGGCGGGCCAAAAAGGGCTGAAACGAAGAAAGTTTCAAGTTCTAGGCGCTAAGAGCACTGGACAACTGAGTTTGTCCAGTGGCAGCTTTCTTGTTTTTTCTTCTTCTTTTTGGTCGTAGCCACTCATTCCACTTTTCAGTGAAAAAGAATGTTTAAATATCACAAAGCCTTTTTTCTCTTATATAAATCCACGAGGAGTATGCAAAGATAGCTCCCCTCACCAAACACGATCGGTACGTGGACCAGTTGTGCAGTGTTCTCGCGTCTCGTTATCCACTTGTTCTGCGGAATATTCCGCTCTACTCCAAGAAAAAGTGCCGCGTCGCAGAAATTGATGTGCTGGCGGTAAAAGGCAAGTATTGTGATGTCTATGAGGTAAAGTGCAGCTATCGCCTGAGCAAAGCCCGAAAACAGTTATCTAACTTAACTTCGCCATTTGAACATTCTCCTCTTTACTTTCAAGCACAAACCTCATTCGCCATTTAGGTTTTTTTTGTTCTTACCAGCGATTCGGGATCTCCTTTTCTCGATATTTTTTGATGAAATCCCCTAAAATGGCATCAATTTCTGGGCAAATATTGGCTAAAACCTGAAATTTGAACCCCGTTGGTGGATAAATTATCACAAGTGTCAATTTGCGTAAATATTTTTTGAGGAGCTTTGTATTCTTTATGACGGTATCTTTAGCTCTCAGAAGTGTCAAATTGATTAAGAAATTTGTGAGGAAAATAACTAAAATATAGCCAATTATTGCATCTTTAGACCAATGACGCATTGGTCTGAGCTCCGTTCCTTCTTTGATACTGCGAAAAAGCTTCTCAGCTTTGTCCTTATCTTTGTAAAGAGCAAGAGCTCTTTCAGGTTCAATATTCAAATCACTCTCAAGAATGAAGAAGCCTTCTAAACCATTAAGATACGGATTTTTTATCTCATCCAGTCTGGTTTGAAGGATACCCTTGGTTGTGACAGTACCTTCATCTGTGAGAAATTCATCAATTTCTTTTCCTGCTTTTGTTTTTTTCAGAACAGTTTTGTTCTTTTCAAGCTCACGCTTGAACTTGCGCTCTTTGAGAGCAAGTTGCTCCTTCTTTAATTTTTCAGAGAAGAAAACATAATTTTTCTCGTCATCTTTTGTGTAAGTAACACAAGAATAAGAGATTTCATTGATAATCACATTTACTTTAGTACCATTATTGTAATGTTCTATTGCCTTTTTGTATATCTCTACTTTTTTAGCTTTAAGAGTCAAATAATGGAATTTTTTCTCACGAACTAGCCGTTTGTTCTCTTTGGTGTTGCCTCCTGTATCAAAAATGAGTAAACTTCCTTCAAGAAGAACAGCTTCGCTGGTCTTGAGCATAAACCGGAAATGTTCTTTATCCTGAACATTTCCATTTTGGATGGTCAAAGCGGTAGGAATACTGTTAATTCCAGTGCTTACTCCAAACGTAAGCTGCTTCTTCCCTGGTTCATGATCTCGAGAATAGCCAAGAGCACCAAAAGCAGCTTTTTTCCCTTCAAAATAACTTGATGAAAAATCCATAAATTGCTTATCAGCAACAAGATTTTCCTTTGTGATGAATTGCTGGTAGTTTCCAAGGATAAATGAGTGATTTTTTCCTATGCGAGAGAGATTTCTATACAAATCCCTCTTGCTGGGAACACTCTTAAACTTCAGGAGCTCAAAGAGCTCCAAAGAATATCCGGGCACCATCTGATTTATGGAAAAGCATTCGTCAAGCCTGTTGTAAATAAACAGTTTTGTGCTTTGGATGAGATTTCTTGCTTTCCCACCAACAGCATTGAATATCCTTGGAAAAAACTGATATTCATCGTTAACTTTTTCAATAAGTGCTACACTTCCTATACTGACAGCCACATTGTTTTTCATGTATCTCACCAGAACATGAAAATAGGGTGGCTGTCTTATTTCTTACGGAAAAATCAAAGAAGTGGCGAAGTTA
>JAUYQE010000109.1 GCA_030695605.1 Nanobdellota archaeon | reverse complement strand
AAGAAAGAAAGCAAAGAAGAAAAAGGAAATAGAAAAGAAGAGAAAGAAGCGGTGAAGAAGAAAGAAGAAACAACTGAAGAGAAAACAGAACAGATACAAGCAGCATGAAAATCTCAAAAGGACTGGCGAAAGGAATGATGTTGGTGGGAGGAGTAGGTACGCTTGGGACTATTGGTTACGGGTTAGTAGAAAGTACTAAAATAGACAGTGAACTGCGGGAGGCAGGGATATATCGCTTGGATGAAATTGCCGCACAACAGAGAGATATGCTGCCAGCACTAGGCTCATGCTATACGGGTTATGTAGCAACGGGCTCCGCAACCGAAGACTGCACTGACTTATTGTCTCAATATTTCGTGCTCCAACAGGAGGAGGATGCGTTGACAAACGCTCCGGCATACCAGGCAGCTCTGGATAGGAGAGAACAGTTTAATAATGGGCCATTTATCTCTTATCTTGCCATGACTATGGGTTTCACGATGTTAGGATTCACCGGAATTTTCGCACATTTTCGTCGACAAGATGAAGAAAGAGCACAGCAGGAAATGACGGGAGGGCTCACCGTCGACAAACAATAAACAACAAGAGAAAAAAATGATCAAACCAAAAACTGCAGAAATGGCTCAGCCAGAACGAGTGGCCCAGCAGTATGACAAGAAACTCCGCTGGGGCATTGCCCACATCCTTTCCACGTACAATAATACCATTATCACGATTACGGATATCACCGGAACAGAGACCATCGCGCGATCCAGCGGCGGGCAGATGGTAAAATCCGATCGCCTGGAAAGCTCGCCGACGGCAGCGATGGGCGCAGCCAAGAAAGTTGCAGATATCTGCCGGGAGAAAGGCATCAATGCGCTGACAATTCGGGTCAGAGCCAGAGGCGGGCATAATGGGCCGAATAATCCCGGGCCGGGAGCACAGCCTGCTATCCGTGCCTTATCCCGCATGGGATTGCGCATCGGAAAGATCGAAGAAGTCACTCCCGAGCCGCATAATGGCTGCCGGGCAAAAGGCGGCAGGCGCGGAAGGAGAGTCTAAGTAAAAAAAGAAAGAATGGGGCACACCACCATGAAACTCGAAAAAATCAAAGAAGAGCGGAAGAAGAACAAATTGACATTCCTGCTCAAAGGCAGCACGGATGTGTTTGCCAATGCTATCCGACGCCTGATCGTCGAAGAAGTTCCGACGCTGGCCGTTGAGGATGTCGAAGTGCGGGACAATTCCTCGGCACTCTATGACGAAATGCTGGCGCTGCGTCTGGGGTTACTGCCCATCAGCACCGATCTCAAGAGCTACCAATTCAAGGAAGGCTGTTCCTGCCAGGGCGCGGGCTGCGCACAATGCGAATTGAAGATAACGCTCAAAGTGGCCCGGCGAGGCTACGTCTATGCAGAAGAGGCCAAGAGTGCTGATTCGAAGTGCACGTTTGTATATCCGAAAACGCCCATCGTGAAGCTGCTGCCCAAGCAGAAGATTGATGTGACGATGACTGCCGTTCTGGGCAAAGGCAAAGAGCATACCAAATGGTCGTCCGGCTGGGCAATTTTTATGCACGAGCCCAGCATCAAAGTCGGCAAAGTTGCTGATGCGCAGGCAATCATGGAAAAATGCACGGACGGCGTGTTTACGGTGAAAGGGAATACGCTCAGCGTGAATGAAGAGAACGTGTACAATTCGCAACTGCTGGAATTCTACAGCAGCCTGGACAAAGGCATTGCTGTTGAATACTCGGACAATCTTATTTTCACCGTCGAAAGCTGGGGACAGCTCAGCTGCCGGGAGATGCTGCAGAAAAGCGCAGAAATCCTCCTGGAAAAAGTAGAGATGTTAGAAAAAGCCATCACTTAAAACCATGAAACGAACGGGCCCAACAAGTTATCAGGTACAGGAGTTGCTTGCGGAGCTAGAAGAAAAAGGGAAAAAAAGCAAGCTCTGGCAGCGGGTGAGCGAAGATATTCAAATGCCCACGCGGCAGCGGCGCCTCGTCAACGTCTATAAAATTGAGAAATATGCACAAGCCGGCGAAACGGTCGTCGTACCCGGAAAAGTGCTGAGCGTTGGGGAGTTAACCAAGAAAGTGGACGTTGCGGCATTACTGTTTTCCGCAGAAGCCAAAAAGAAGATTGAAGCAGCCAAAGGAAAAGCGTTGAGCATTAGCGAGCTGCTGCAGCAGAATCCAGAAGGCAAGAATGTGCGGATTTTGGGCTGAGGAAAAAAATATTTAAAAATAAAAAAACAAAGAAACCATGAAAATCTACAACGGCGATGGAATGATCTTGGGACGGCTGGCATCACGAGTAGCGAAAGATGCCCTGCTCGGCGAAGAGGTGCATGTCGTCAACGCTGAAAACATCGTCATCAGCGGCCAGAAAGTGCTTATCGTAGCCCGGGAAAAGCAGCGCCGGGAGAGAAAAGCGCACCCGACGAAAAGCGCCAGATTCTCCCGCCTGCCGGAACGGGCCGTGCGGAGAAGCATCCGCGGCATGCTGCCTTGGAAGCAAGCCCGGGGAAAAGAAGCTTTTAAAAGGATCATGTGCCATCGGGGCGTACCGGAAGCTTTTGCCGGAAAAGAGCTGCTTACGGTTCTGGGAGCATCTGCACAGAAGCTGCCGAACTTGAAGTTCATCACTATGGGAGAGATCTGTAAACGGCTCGGCTGGAAACAACCATGAAAAAGAATATTCACATGCCCGGAAAGAGAAAGCAAGCGATAGCGCGGGCGACGCTTCGAGAAGGAAAAGGCCTGGTGACCATCAATGGCCAGTATCTGGAAAATTATAGCAATCCTTTGCTCCGCTTGCGCATCAGCGAACCCTTACTGCTCGCGGGTGATAGTACGAAGAATCTGGATATTGCTGTTTCTGTCCGCGGGGGCGGAGTGAACGGACAGGCTGATGCCGTGCGCTTAGCCATGGCCCGGGCTCTTGTAGTGCAGGACAGCAAGCTGAAAAAGGTCTTCGACGAGTACGATAGATTGCTGCTCGTTGCTGACGTGCGGCGAAAGGAAGTCCGCAAGCCGAACGATTCCAAAGCAAGAGCGAAACGACAAAAATCATACCGATGAGGACACAACCATGATCATACCCATACGCTGTTTTTCGTGCGGCAAGCCCGTTGCCCATCTCTGGGAAGAATATAAAGAGCGCCTGGAGAAAAGTGAAAGCGCCAAGAAAGCGCTCGATGCCTTGGGCTTGGAGCGGTATTGCTGCCGGGGCGTGTTCCTGGGGCACGTGGAATTGATCGACATGGCCGCGGCGTTTAAGAAGAGCTGAGTCTCATTTATCCTGCGCTTTCAGAGAACTACTTTCTTCTTTAATCTAAAGAAAAATTAGTTAATCTAGGGTTTTTTAATTCTCACTAGTGTGTATAATAACTTCTTTATTGATTCTATTCTTCCAAATAATGGTTGTGTACTAGTTTTCTGTGCCCATACACTCCCTATTATTTCTTCTCTTTGTGCCCTTACGTAAGTAAGGCTCAAAGGGAAACTTTAGTTCTCCTTTCGTTTGCCGTAACTTCTCACTTGATCTATAATTAACCGCAACATTTGGGCTACATACTCTTTAAAATTCTCTTTATCAGCTTCTTCCAAAGTCATATAGTATTCCTCTCGTTTCTCAAAGGGAATGAAGAACATCGGATAACTGTTCTTCATCAAAATCCAGTTCATAACTGCACGAGAAGTCCTGCCATTGCCATCCTCAAACGGATGAATCCAGGTTAATTTAGCGTGAATCATTGTGGCCAACTCAAACGGATGCAACTGTTTTTTATTCGCACTATACCATTTATACATATTCAACAGATGCTTCTTTACTTCTTCGTTTGAAGGAGGAACGTGTTTTGAACCTTCAATCTTAACATCAAAAAATCTTATTCTTCCCCCATAAACAACACCCGTATCTTTGGTTAAAATTTTATTCACTTTTTCTAATAATCTGTTGTTTAATTCTCCTTTGTACTCTTTCAAGAATTCTAAACATTCCTTTCCATTCACGGCTTCGTGATAATCAGATGCTCGTACACCGGAGGGAATAACTTTATCTTTGAGAATAAGAGCAGTTTGCCGTAAAGTAAGCCTGTTTCCTTCAATAGCATTGCTATGATAGGTAAACCGAATCACAAAATCATCATAGAGCTTATTTTTGAGACTTTCTGGAGTTTTCTTTAACCACTCTTTGTAACCTTCCTTAAGATCTTGGAGTGTTTCGGCATCTTCCTCACCAAGATAAGAATATTCAGATCTTTTCAGCCCTTCCTGTTCAACTTGTTTTTCAATCTGCTTAGCATATTTCCGAATTTCTGATTTTGTTGGTCTTTTATCTCCAATATAAATCCTAATCTTCTTCCAGGTATTAAGGCCAGCCCTTAGATTCTTAGTGATATAATAATACTCTTTATTTCCTCTTTTAATAGTCTCAACATAGGTCATATCGAGTGTATGGGCACACAACTATTTAAAACTTTCGTTAAAACGTGCACGTAACTACTCCCCCGGCGGAATGTTGTTACTGGAGTTTACCAAAAACTTTATAAAGTACTACTAAAAAGTACTTTCAATATGTCAAAAACATTAGAAGCATGTTTACGGGAGAATACCGCTCAGGAAGTGGAGCGACGGCTGCGTATTGCTACTTTGACACAGCAAGAAGAGCACCTGCAGAGTGCGCTTCAGCGCATCAGAGAACAACATCAGACTGCCCTTGCCGAGCAAGCGCAGGCTCCTTCTGCTGAAGACCTCTACTGGTCACAGATGGAAGCAAGCGCCAAGCAGCTGCAGGAACGCAGCGAAGCTCTAGCTGGCTGGAAAAGCACGGCTGCCCAAGATCAGCAGCTTATCGCCGTTTATGAAGCAAATAGGAATCATCCAGACATTTCTTCTTCATTGAAAGGCGCTTATGAAGCGGCACAGCAACGAAGAGCTGTCATTGGAGAACCGGTGGTTGCGGAGATTGCACTGAAGATGCACCCCTTTGGTGACGGGGAGAGCTACTTGCTTACACTGCCCGTTCCGACTGATGCAGAAGAAGGCCTGCTGGGAGAAATACGTTCCTCTGTTATGGACACTCTCGAAAAAAACGGCACTCGAGTCAAGAAAAATCGAAAGCACAACTTGCAAAGCTACATCCTTCTTTCTCCTAATCCCCGCTGCCACCCGGAAAAGCTGAAAGAGCTCTTG
>JAUYQE010000033.1 GCA_030695605.1 Nanobdellota archaeon | reverse complement strand
AAAACCGGCGCCTGCATGGTGCATGGCGGCTCGATGGCTTTAGCGCCCGCTGATGACAAAATTATCGAGGTAGAACATCCCCTCTCCATCGATGCAGAGGGGCAGCTGCTCGCTTCAGTCATGGCCAAAAAATATTCCATTCGCGCGAAGCATGTTTTGATCGACATCCCTATGGGGAAGAACACGAAAGCAGAAACGAAGAAAGAAGCCCTGCATCTGAAAAAAATGTTTGAAATTGTGGGAAAGAAACTCCATATGAACGTCAAAGTCATCATTACGGACGGATCGCAGCCCATCGGCTATGGCGTTGGCCCGTTGCTGGAGGCCCAAGACGTGCTGTCCATTCTCAACAATGATCCTGCTGCACCCCGTGATCTTCGCGAGAAATCGTTAATGATGGCCGGCCTGCTGCTGGAGATGACCGGCAAGTACAAAAAAGGCATGGGAAAAAAGAAAGCACAGCAGCTGCTGGAGTCGGGGAAAGCGCTGCGAAAGATGCATGAGATTATCAATGCCCAGGGCCGAAAGGAAATGCCGACGCTGGGAAAATACACCTCCACCGTGCGCAGCAGGAATTCCGGAAAAATAAAAGAGATAGATAACGCTCTCATCGCCAAAGTGGCGCGGGTTGCCGGAGCGCCAGAGGACAAAGGCTCCGGACTATTGCTAAACAAGAAAGTCGGTGAGAGCGTGCAGCGGGGTGAAGAACTCTATACGATTTATGCCGAAAGCCAGTTTAATCTTGATCAGGCGGTGGAATTTCTGAAGAAAGATAATGGGTATGCGGTTCGTTAACGGGTTCCGGTGCTGCCGAAGCCCTGCTCGTTGCGTTCCGTTTCTTCCAGCTCTGACACTTCCACTATCTCTTTCTGTTGCACGGGCTGGATGAGCAGCTGGGCAACGCGCATGCCTTTCTCGACGATGAATGGCGCATTTGAAAGGTTGTGGAGGATAACCTTTATTTCTCCTCGATAATTGGCATCGATAACGCCGCCCATGCTCTTGATGCCGTGCTTGGCTGCCAAGCCGGAACGGTCCCAGATCAAGCCGGCGTAGCCCGGAGGGATGGCTAGGGCGATGCCCGTTGAGATAGTTCTTCTTTCCGCAGGCGGAATGACCAAACTCTCAACTGCCGACAAATCAAGGCCGGCATCACCTTCCCGCATGTATTTTGGAAGGACAGCTTCGGGATGGAGTTTTTTGATGCGGAGGGTCATGTTATGAGAGAATACTGCGAGTTTTTAAGGATTGTTGTGACAAGCTATTTAAGAGTAAGGAGACGATTACTCGGATTTTTAAACGGTGTCCGAATAGTGTTTTGTAAGATACATGCTGTAATCTCTCTCTCTCTCTCTCTCTAACTACAGATTCCAGTACGAATTTGTTTAAAAATAGTAGAAATCTCTTTTTTTCTGATAGGTCACTATTGTAATGGCGAAAGATAAAATATCTTCTACAGAAAAGAAGTTGGGCAGAGAAGTAAAGAAAATTAATCGCTATGCGGATCGTGCAACAGACATCCTTTCCCAGTTGTCTCAATCTGCTGATGAGCTAAAATTGCCCTCAGACCTAAATATAGAGGATTGGTTCAAAGAGTTGAAGAAGCTGAAAAAGAAAAGTAAGAAGCTGAAACCGTTAGTGAAAAAAATTGGCGCTTATCTTTCTTTAATCTCAGAAAGCCTGCCATACCGCATTCAAGCCCGAGAGGAATCGGAAGCGTTTAAAGCTGAGCCTCTGAAACTAGCTAGAGAGCTGGATAAGTCTGTGAACAGAATTACTGATCTTGTTGAAAAAAACGAAAGAGCCCGTTCTTACGCGTCAACGGAATCTTTAGTTAATGTAATTGATGAAGTGACAAAATTATTCAAGCAAACCACTAAATGGAGTTATGGTGCTTTGGCACGCTATCGGGGAGAAAAACAAAAAGCAAAGGCCTTTTCAGAGCGGCTGGCTTTAGAGAGAAAAGCTAGAAAAGAACGAAGCAGGTAGTCTAAACGCCCTATCAGAAAATTAAAAAATAAGCGTAATCCTTTTCTTCTTTTTTCCCAACTTCCCACAAAATTTAATATAGCGTAAAGTTTATATATCAAATATGGATAATATTATCCAAATATGGATAATAAGCAAAAAATAATTAATTTTTTAGGAAAGAACTTTGATAAATTCTATACTATGCATGAATTAAGTAAATTGCTTAAAATTCCCTATGCTACCTTTTATCGTACTGTGCAAGAGATAAATGATTTATTGATTATCACCGTCGTTGGCAAATCAAAAACGATGCAATTAAACCTAACTAATTCTATCACAAAAGCTCATTTGATAGTTTCCTCCGATGAAGAAAAGAAAGAATTTCTTCAAAATCAACCAATAATTAAGAAAATTGAAAAAGAATTGGATACTAAAGAAATAGTGGTCTTATTTGGAAGCTATGCTAAGCGGATACACCATGAAAAGAGTGATATTGACTTGTTAATTATAAACAAAGAGGGAAGCAAAAGCATTTCATTTTCAAAGTATTAACTGTTGTTTAAGAAAAAGATTAATCCTATTTTTGTAACGAAGAAAGAATTTGAGCTCATGCTTAAAGACAAAGAAGAAAATGTTGGGAAGCAAGCTTTAAAAAATCATATTATTCTTAACAATCCTGAAGAATTTTGGGGGTGTGTCTTACATGCAATTCGATAAAAACCAATACCAACAACTGTTTAAGGATTTTGTAAAGCAAAAAAGGATCAAAGGATCTCAAGAATTTTTTAAAATGAAGCTCTTTTTACAAAAAGCAGAGAATAGCTTACTGATTGCTCAATTCCATAAAGATATAAAACCAAACAAAGATCAAGCGCCAAAACTGTATTGGGATTATTGGGCTATAACTATTGCTTATTATTCCATGCTTTATGCTGCTAAAGCAGCTCTGGTATCAAAAGGATACGAAGTTTCTGATCATGATGCCGCCCAGATTGCTTTAGGGCACTTATTGGTTCCGGATGCTCTTGAAAAAGAAGATTTAGAACTGCTCAATCAGGCTTACAAAATCTTGGAGGATGAATATGTGCATTATTTTGAAGATGCCAAAAAGGAAAGCCATATTGCTCGTTATTCAGCAATACACACGTACACCCGAAGAAGAGTAGAAGAAATATTTGAGAATGCCACTCAGTTTGTGGCAAAGATGGGATTGATTTTACAGGAAAAGTAGTTTACACAAAAATTTAATAAAGAGAAGCCACTTTGAGAAGAGCATGGCAAGAAAATTTACCGTCATTATTGAACAGGATGAAGATGGGGTTTTTGTAGGAAAAGTTCTGGAATTACGCGGCTGCCTAAGCCAGGGAAATACGCTCAATGAACTTATGGAGAATATTAAAGAAGCGATTGAGCTTTGCCTTGAAGTTGAAAAAGAACAAAAAATTGCTGAGGAGCATGTTAAGTTTGTTGGAGTACAGCAGCTAGAGGTCGCTTAACCATGAAGTTGCCTCTTCTCTCTTCTCAAGAGGTTTGTAAGTTTCTGTGGAAAGAGTAGGATTTGTGGCTACCCGTCCGCCAGCCCTATTTTTAACCTA
>JAUYQE010000032.1 GCA_030695605.1 Nanobdellota archaeon | reverse complement strand
TGAACGCCCTCCTGCGCAAAGTGAGCTTGCCCTACGACGGAGAAAAATGGCTGAGCGCGTTGGCTTCTTGGATCATCTATTTATTTACCGTGCTTTTCTTTCTGGACCATTTGGGCATCCGCTCCTATGCGCTGTACCTATTTGCGGGAGCGCTGCTCCTGCTGGTGCTTTTGACGTTCTTCGTCGGCCTGAAAGATGTCATTCCCAACGTTATTGGCTGGTTGGTTATCCAGAAGCAAGGGCATGTCAAAGTAGGGCGAAGCATTACCGTGAAAGAAATCGCAGGGGTGGTGGAACGTATCGGCTATCTCGAGACAGAAATCCGCACGGAGCGGGGGGATACGCTGTATGTGCCGAATGCTCTTTTTCTGAAATCAAAGTTTCGGGTTCGGGAATGAACTCAAGAAAAAAAGAGGAAAGAGGCCAGAAAAAGTAAACAAATCTTAGCGAGCCAGCACACTTTCCAGCATGCTCGCTGCTTCCCAGATTTTGGTGCGATGGTAGGAAGACATTTCCAGAGAGCCGAGCTCTTCAAGCGCTGCTAAAGATTTCTCGATCACCAACGAAGAATTGCCTTGCAGCAGCAGAATGACGCTGTTTACTCGCTCTTTCATTTTTTTGCTCAGCCCTTCCTCTTCCTGGAAAGCCTGCAGAAAAGTAACAATCTCCTGAAATTGAGGGGACACCATGTCTAGAGTCTTCACTTCTTTTGCTTAAGCTCGCTCACCACGGCAGCTTGCAGCTCTTCAGCATTTTTCCGCACTTTTTCTTCCTGCTGGGAAAAATGCTTCAGGCGCAAGGCAGCAGTCTCTTGTTTTTCCTGCAGCTCTTTTTTTAATTTTTCGGGTGAAGAAGCAACGAGCAGTTTGCCCACCATCTTATAGGCTTTTCCCGTCGTCTGCAGTTCCGTAAGGGCGGATTCTATTTCGATGAGCTGCTGCTGGAGCTGCTGCTTTTGCATGAGAATTGTCTGCAAATTGTGCTGGACTACTTGCAGCTGCTGCACGTTCGCTTGAGCCATGGTAAAATGAAATTTTCACTACCGCGCTTTTACTTTAGTAACAGTGCGTCGGTCTTTATAGAGAACTTTTCCGCCACAATAGGGGCAGCGTACTTTCGTCTTGGTGTACTCATCTTCCACGTGCTTTCCGCAATCAAAACAGACGTAATACATGGTTGCTGCTCCCCCTACTTTTCGTAGGGAACATAAGCTTTGCCGGCAAAAGTGCTCTGGCACGAGCGGCACTGCCAAATGCCGAGGGCCAGCCGCTTGACGCTTTGCTTTCTGCAGGAAGGGCATTGGTGCCACTGATGCTGCAGCTTTTCAATATTAGCGAACTTTTTCTTCGGTTTGGTCCCGTACCGTGCACCAAAACGCTTAATTGGCATGTTTTTTTCCTCGTCTCTTATAAAATGGGGCTGCCCGGATTTTCACGCACCAGAGTTTTTCCGTGCGAATTTGAACCGGGGTTCAGTGGTTTTCTTGACGAACAGTCGCCCAAACCACTAGTGATAGCCAAGCTACACTACAGCCCCGTGAGCTATTTATAAATATTATGCTGGAAATTGGCGTATTTTAAAAGAGTTTGGGGGAATCCGGGCATTTCTGGTTCGAAAGGCATGAGAATACTACTTTAGGATAACAAACGATTTAAACTACGACGTTTTTTCCAACAATTTATGAAAAAGATATCGCCGGCTGATGAAGTGGGGGAGCTCGAGAAAGCGCTCGGCACATTTTCTGCAGAAACATGGCCGGTGCGGCAACAGAATGGGGTTCTTTTTGCAGAATCGGCACGCATGGAACAACAAATACAAGCCATATATGGCCGAGCCTCCTCTTTGCGGGCAGAACTGGAACAAAACAACGAAAAGCTGCAAAGAGCATACCGGCAGTTTCAGGGACAGATGTCCCGGCGGCTGCCAGCGATGGCCAGAGCTTTTGCTCGGCGGGATGACGCATTTTATGACCTTAAAGATATCGTTTTTCAAGAGGATTTTATCACGTTCTATGAACAACAGAAAGAATCTTTTGAGGAACCGAGAAATGCGCGGGATCCTTTCATGACGGCTAATCGACAATTAGTGGAGCGATACAAGCAAGAAAGAGAATTACGAGAGCAAGCAGAACAAACGAAAGAAAAGAGGGTGATTGAACGCTTGCGGAAAGAGCTGGAACAGCCGCTTTCTTTGGCAATTGTTCTGCAGCCTACGAATGTTATCGAGGCCTTGAATGCGCAGGGCAGGGCGAGCAAACAGAAACTCTGGGAGGATAATTTCCAAGAGGTCTATGTGCCAATTTTTTGGGAGCGGCGCCAGGACGGCCTTATGAACAATTTGAATCGCGCACTTTTGGAAGCATTTCCGATAGAGAGTGACGTTCTTCCTCGCGAGTATGGGGGGATTATGCAGATAGAATTGCATCAGGAATATGAGAGTCTTTATCAACGGTTGCTGAAACTCCGTCCGAAAGACTTTGACAAAGCGAACATTCACTTGAAAGTCTTGAGTGTGAAAAACCTTTTCGGCACGGAAACACCCCCAGAAAAAAAAACTAAAAGAAAGAAATTTTTGGGGAGGTAACTGCTACAGTTTTATTAACTCCTTCGCCGCTTTCGTCAGCACTTTCGTTTTTCCGTCAAAAAGAATGGTGTCTTCTATCCGCAGGCCAAACTTCTGCGGAAAATACATCCCCGGCTCTATGGTAAAGACGTGATTCTGCTGCACTTTTTGTTTTTTTTCTTCCGAGAACGAAGGGGCTTCGTGCACTTCCACACCAAGGCCATGCCCTAAAGAGTGGATGAAGTATGAAACGTCATTCCCCAGATTTTTCCGGACACCTTTCTCCAACGCCGCATAGGGCTGGCCATTTTTCACGCTCCGGATAGCATCTTGTTGCACAGCCAGAAGCTGCGCGTAGCGCTGCCGCTCTTCGCGGCTGGGCTTTCCGAGAGAGAGCATCCGTGTCATGTCCGCGCAATAGTTTTTGTAACTGGCGCCGAAATCGAGGAGCAGCAGGCCTTTCCGAAGCGGAGTACGGGAGGTCTGATGGTGGGGAATCGCTGCATTTTTTCCAAAAGCCACAATGGAAGGAAAAGCTACTTCTGCGCCGTGCTCGCGCATGCTTTTCTCGAGGAAGAATGCCACGTCTTGTTCTGTTCTTACTTTCTTTTTTTCTAGCTGGGGCAGAAGTTCCTGCAAAGCGTTGGTAGTTACGGTACAAGCTCGCTTTATTCTGCGAATTTCCTCGGCTGTTTTCTGGGAACGCAGCCGGCTGATCTCTTCGCCGACGTCTTTGATTTTAGCATGAGGAAAAGTCTTCTGAAACCGTTCCAAAGAAGCGACGGAAAGCTGCTCTTTGTTGATGCCCAGCACTTTTGGATGGGGGTGCTCTTTTTGTAGTTCTTTCAGCCACCCTTTCTTCAGCGAAAGAACAGAACATTCTTTTTGGGCCGGTTTGGGGTCCAGTGTACTGACATACAGCGCTGCTTGTGAGGGAGAGATAGCCAGCTGGGCTGCAGAAAACTTCTGCTGCGTAAAATACGTTATGGTAGGATCGGGTGCTCCTATAATAGCGAGATCAATACCCTCTTTTCCAAGAAAGCGCTGGAAAGGCTGCAGTTTCACAGGGAAAGCAATCTTTTTGACTCATTTAAACGTTTTGTTTTCTCGGCGTTATTGAAAAGTTCTCGCTTCGCTCGAGGAGCACCAAGCTCAGACCTTGTCTCTGCTTTTGGATAGCCGACATTTCCCGTAGGGAGCATCCCCTTTGTCGGGTTCTCTGTGCTAATCGCTTTGTCTTCGCAAAAAGGTGCTCCAACACTTTTCAATGACGCCGTTTTCTTTGAAAAGACCCGCTGCAAAAGCATTATAAAGCATTAAAATATCTGTATCTCATGCAAAAAGTCACCCTGCCCAACGGCTTACGGGTACTGTATCAGAAGAAATCTGGCGCTTCTTTAGCCATCCAGGCGCTGATCAATACCGGAAGCATGTACGAAGCGCCTCAGGAAAGAGGCATCGCCCACTTTCTGGAACATATGCTGTTTGGAGGAACAGCAAAACGGCCGACCAACCTGGCCATTACGAATGAAATTGAGCGCATTGGGGGGGATTTTAATGCCTATACGACCCATGAGCGAACCTGCTTCTACATTAAAGTGCTCCAAAAGCATTTTTCCAAGGCTGTGGAAATCCTGGCAGATATCCTGCAGCATCCGTTGTTCCTGCCGGAGCAAATCGAGAAAGAGAAATACATCGTGCTCAAAGAAATAGCGCTGGTGAATGATGATCCTAAGTTTGAGCAATGGAGGCTCTTGCAAGAAGAGCTGTTCCGAAACCATCCTTGCCGGTTTCCGACGTACGGCGATAAAAAAGTTATCCGAGCGCTCTCCAGAGACAAGCTCCTTAGCTATTTCACAAAATACTATCAGCCGGGAAATATCACCATTTCTATTGTAGGAGACGTGCCTTCCTGGAAAGAGCAGCTGAAAAAGTATTTTACAGCTCCCTCGGGAAAAAAAGTGCACCAGCCGCGGTTCTCGTATGCGCTGCCCAAGAGCGAACGGCTGAAGAAAGTAAAACGAACCGTGCTGAATTCCTATCTCGTTCTGGGCTTTCCGACCATGCCGCGAAGGCATAAAGACAGCTATACTCTTGATGTTATTAATGGCATTCTCGGGCGCGGGCAGAGCGGCCGGATTTTTACGGAGCTGCGCAGCAAGCAGGGCTTAGCCTATGATGTGGGAACGCAGCACGGCGCGGAAATAAACTTCGGCTACTTTGCGCTCTATGCCACGATCGACAAGAAGAATACGCAGCGGGTCAAAGAGCTCATGCAGCAGGAGATCGAGAAGCTTTTTTTGGTCACGGAGCAGGATATCCGAGAAGCTAAAAATTTCATTGAAGGAGACACCTTGCTGGAATTGGACGATGTGCAGAAAGCTGCCGACCAGCTCTTGTTCTGGGAGCAGGTGGGCGATGCCCGGTTGGCGGATGCTTATTTGCCGGCGATACGGGCGGTAACGGCAGCAGATGTCCGACGGGTGGTGAAGAGGTATTTACAGAAAGGGACGCTGGTGGTGATGGAAGGGAAATAAAAAAATACTTTACGCATACCCTTCCTTCGCCATCTTCTCCAACTTCGCCTTGTTCTTCCTAAACGGCGCCAGCAGCGCATTGATCTCCCGCGCCACTGCTTGCTTTAAGTCCAGCGGATGCAGCTTTTTCTCGACGTAGAGCTGCTCC
>JAUYQE010000027.1 GCA_030695605.1 Nanobdellota archaeon | reverse complement strand
CTCTTTGTATGATCGCGCCCAAGAAAAAGGTGTCGATATCGAGTATCTCCCGCGGGAAGCCATCAGAGAACTGGAGCCCAATATAGAGGCTATCGCCGGGTTTCATACCAAGCAAACGGGCATCATTGATGCGGCGACGTATGTGCGGGACCTCGCTAAAATTGTGGAAAAAAAAGAAGGCATTGTGCTGAGAAAAGCGTGTATAAAAAACATTATTCCCGTGGGCGATGATTTTGTCCTGCAAGTGTCCCAGGATGACCTGGAATACGAAGTGCAGGCCGGCTTGGTGGTCAATGCCGCGGGATTATTTGCAGACGAAGTGGCGCGCCGGGTGAATCCGGAGTTCCCGTATGTCATCCGGCCTTTGCGCGGGGAGTTCATGAAGTTTAACAAAAAGTCCCGGCCAGAATTATGGATGCAGGGCATGAATGTGTATCCGGTGCCAGAGCCCATTCCCGGCATGTTCGACCAATGGGGAAACCAGAAAGCCATGGCTGGCGTCCATCTGACGCCCACGTTTGAGTTAGGTGCAGACGGCATGGCCCATATTGGAAACACCGTTTTGCTGGGGCCGCTCGGCCGGCCGGTGGAAAGCAAGACAGACTACACCCATGATCGCTGTGGCCCCGAAGCGTTTATCAAGAGAATTCGGCTGCTCTTTCCGCAGCTGCGGGTGGAAGATCTCCAGGAAGATCAGGTAGGCATCCAGGTAAAAATCAAAGGCTATGACGATTACATCATTGCTCGGGATCCTCGCTATCCCAATTTCGCCAACATGTTCTGCGATTCGCCGGGCATGAGCGGCAGCCTGGCTAATGGGCGATATATGGTGTACGACGTGCTCAAAGAATGGCACATCAGAACATAAGAACTAAAAATAAACTCAGTGAAAAAACAGAACATGCTCCATTCCCACATTCGCGACGGAAAAGTTGAATATGCACTCGAAGATGTGCTCGACGAATGCCATCTTGCTCTCGTGGATACGTGTTTCTTAGATTACTATCCTGGCCGGAGGGAGTTCGCCCAAGAGTTGTACGCTGCCAGCAGAAGCTTGTCATTGCATACGCTGAAAGCGCTCGTCCAGGAAGGCCATCAGGTACTCCAGTGGCGCTTGCAGCACTTGGTTACGAATGCCAAAGTATATACGATTCCGGAAGTCCTGCAAGAAGTACGGCAATTTGAAGAACATCTGAAATCAGTTCTCCGCTGGGGAAAAGAGCCGGAAAAGAAACGCCCCCTCAAGCCTGTTCGCCAATTTGAGGGGGGAAAAGCCAGCCGCCGCTCGAGGCGGAGCAATGACCTTACCCTGAAGCGCTCTCAGATCTATGAAGAGATGGAAGAAGCGGGCGATGGAAATGACCATATCGCGGCCCTGCACCTCCTGGATGCTTTCCGCAGCGACTTGCGGCGCCTGCAGACCACTCTGCGGCAGTACGAGGGCGCTTTTGCGGCGGTGCAGCGGAACGGCACATACTCCAACACCGACTTCCGGCTGGTCGAGGCAGCTATGGGCTACGCTGCTGCGCATCCCGGAGAACTGGTTGCTATTCTGACCAATGATTCCGACCTGGGAAGGATCCTCAAAGAGGCGCGAGAAACCCAGCCGCAGTACAGAAACGCCGCAGAACGAGTCCGGGCATTCAAAGGAACTGCACTGCACTCCGTCGAAAAGTGGTACTTCTAAGAAACTCTTACCGCTAGAAAAACAAATACACAGACAATGCCGCAGCGATGCCAATAAGAGCGCCCACAACGACTTCTTCCGGCTTGTGCCCCAGGGAATAATGAAACCGCGATTTCAACTTATGCATCCGCAGCAGCCGCTGAATCTCTTTGCCTTCCTGGCCGACGGTACGGCGCACCCCTAGAGAGTCCCGAATGACGATGAACGCCAGCACTAAGCTAATGGCAAAAGCACTGCTGGTGCTTTCCAACAAATACAGAATCGTGGCCAGAGCGACCACAAAAGCGGTATGCGATGAGGGCATGCCGCCGGTCACGACCACATCGTGCCAGCTGAGCTTTTTGTGAGAGAACCAGTAGAGGATCAGCTTGAGCACTTGTGCGCCAAAGCCGGCGAAGAGGATGGCGGCGATGATTTTGTTCATGTCGGGAGGAAAGATTTTCTTGTTTTTAAGGCTTCTTCTTTTGTGCTTTCTGTCCCTTTCTTCTCTTCCTCACCGTAAAATCCACCAGCAGCGGGAAATGATCCGAGAAGTGGAAGTGCAGGACGGAGTAGCGCCGGACTTTTATCTCTGGCGACGTCAGCACATAATCCAGTCGTTTGGAAGGATGCCAAACCGGCAGTGTCAGGTGTTGGGCGTGTTTCTCCAGATTTACTCTGTCCCGCAGCTTGGTTCCTTTCAGCAGCAATTTTATCTCCTGTTCCCCATGGTATGTGTTGAAGTCTCCCATGAGAATGACGGGCGTAGCAATGCTGTTGACAATGTGCACCAGCTCTTCCATTTGCTTTTCTCGGGCTTTCTCAAAGCGGGCTAAATGGACGAGAAGCAGCGTCACTTCCTCCGGCACGTGAATCTTCGCTTCAATCACGACGCGCTTGGTGCCTTCATGCAGCACATGGTAAATGACTTTTGATATTTTGTACCTAGAGATCAGCGCATTGGCCTGCTTGTTCATGATGGGCACATGGTGGAAGAGCCGCAGCCAGCCCCGCCAGGGATACTTGATCTTCTCCACGAAGTCTTTCAGGCCCAGCTTTTCTTCGATAAAGCGGACTTCGTCTTTTCCTTTCGTCCGAAAAGAGCCGATATCTACTTCCACGAGCGCCAGGATATCGGGCTTTATTTTCCGGAGTGCAGCGACAATGCGCTCATCCAATCTTTGGGGCGGGAAGAACGTCCGCCAGAATTTGAGGTACTGGTACCAGAGGCCTTCGATGCCTTCGCAATATTCGATGTTGTAGCAGATGAGGCGGACCATGAAGAAAGAAAAAGAAAACGGGTATATATGTATTCCGTCAAGCCTTCATTTCAATATCCCATACCCAATCAGCCGGAAGCGGTCGCCAACCCGCCGGGAAAGCGTTATCCTATCACCGGGATTCGCACAGATGGGCTTGCGCAAGACGAGCGTGGTACTTTTCTTCGATGGGTCAATGACCACGCCGACGGTAGCAGCAGCATTCACGTTGAGCATGAGCATTTCGTTCTTCGCCAGCGGCTTGACTTCCACTTCTTCTTTCGCTCCGACCACGCGCTCGAGCAAATGCGTATCAATAATAATCTGCGCATGCACTGGTGGCATCTTGTCCGGCAAGCCGACTAAAGAGCCCCCTAACGAATCCGCTTTGACGACGGACGGATCCAGTAATGTGCCTAGGGCCATGCTGCCTCCGGGCGTTATTTCCGGAACGGAAACTCCTCCGGAAAAGATGTTGCTCACCGTCGTGCGCAAAGGCTTCCAGACCTGCTTGTTCTTTTCTTCGACCATATAGCCCGGACGGATTTCGATTTCATCACCTCTCTTGAATTTTCCTTGTTTCATGGTTCCGCCCAGGACGCCGCCCACTAAGCTTTTTGGTTTTGCTCCCGGCTTGTTGATGTCAAAAGAACGAGCAACCAGCATGAGCGGTTCCACATCAGTATTTCTCGCCGGCGTTTTGATATACTCCTGTATTGCTGCGAGAAGGACATCGATGTTCACGTTCGCCCGGGCGGAGACGGGAATGATCGGCACATCTTTGTAGGGAGTATTGGCAAGGAATTCCCGGATCTGGCGATAGTTGGCCAAGGCTTCTTCATGGGTGACCAGATCGATTTTATTCTGGACGACAATAACATTCTTCATGCCGGTGATCTGCAGCGCCATGAGGTGCTCTTTGGTCTGCGGCTGCGGGCATTTCTCATTGGCTGCAACGAGAAGCAGCGCACCATCGACGATGGCTGCTCCAGAGAGCATCGTCGCCATCAAGGATTCGTGCCCGGGGGCATCGACGAGAGAGATTTTCCGTAACGGAACTGCAGGGCCATTGCACTTCCGGCAGGTTTCTTTCGTCGTGAGCAGCTTGCATTTTTGGCATTCTGCAATCGTAAAATCGGCATAGCCAAGGCGGATGGTAATGCCTTTCTTCAGCTCTTCAGAATGGGTGTCCGTCCACTTGCCGCTCAGGCGCTCAGTAAGAGTCGTTTTGCCATGATCGACGTGGCCGACCAAAGCAAGGTTCAGCTCGGGCTGGATGGGAAGCTCTTTCTTTGCTGCTGTTTCGATCTTTGGAGAAGGAGTTTTCTCTTTCTTGCTGCTTTTCTTTTTCGGAGCGGGCTCTTTTGGTAGCTCGATCATCTGCTCGGGAGTTCCTGGAGTCTCTTTCCCCGGTTCGCTGGGCAGTTCGGCAGCTTCTGCTTTCTTCTTCTCTCTCTTGGCCATACGGCATCAAGAACGAGGGGTATTTATAAAGATTTACGTGGGACTTTGAGAACTATTTTTTGGGTTATTTCTTCTCCAGTAATTTCTCCGCCAGCTCTGGCGTGATACGAATGACCTGTGCTCCATCTGCATATTCTTCTGTGCTGAAGAGGATTTCCTGGAAGAGCTGTTCGCAGGCAGTTTCCAGGCCGCTGGCACCGACTTCGGGAGGGCTTCTTTTAGCGAGAAGTTCGTAAACGGCTTCATCAAGGGAGAGCGAATACCCCTCCAGTGCAAAGAGGTTCTGATATCGCCCAATAACTGATTTTTCTGTTCCTTTGAGGATCTTGATTTTATCATCGACCGTAAGCTGGTTCAGAACCCCGATAAATGGCAGCCTGCGCACCAATTCCGGGCGAAGACCGTAAGCAATTAAATCATCCGGCGTGACCGCCTGGAGCCGTTCCACATATTTTTTTGGCTGAGCCACCTCGCGACCAAAACCGGAAATGCTCCCTTGCAGATCCCCTTGCCGTTGGGCAATAATTTTTGCCAGGCGCTTCCCATCGCCTTCAAAAGCTCCGGCGGTAATAAACAAGAGATTATTTGTACTCATGCGGATAGGATTGCGTCGTTCCGTCGTGCCGATCTGCACATACGTCCCCCCGAGCCAGCCGATGAGCTCTTCCTGCTGTTTCGGCCCATAGAAGTCCTCCCGCCATTCGCTATGGACTACTTTATCAATTTCATCAATAAATATCACTCCAAAAGGCGCTTCTTCCCCTTTGGTCTTGGCCCAAAAAGAAGAGAAGACTGTGGAAAGGCTTTCATCAACATAGCCTGCGGCTGATTTTCCGGTCGCCGAGGTTTTGGCTACGGGAAGCTCGGCTTTTTCGACGAGAAGATCCGTCATATAGGTTTTTCCGACGCCCGGGGGGCCAATGAGGACCAAGTGCCCTTTAGGCAGTGCCACGCTTTCAGTTTCAGCCTGGGTTCGTTTCATATACAGGGAAAAAACAATGGCCATCTTCTTCTTCGCATCGGCCTGCCCGACGACAAAACGGTCGAGGTACTCCACGATGTTGCGGGGGTTCTTCCAATTCAGCTTCTCTTCCCGCAGGAGCGGGTCGAGCTGCAGAGGGACCGGCTCTTTTTTTTGCTGGGGGAAGAAAAAGGCTTTGGCAGAGCTGTTTTTTGCTTGAGAAAGGTCGTGGAGAAAAAACCAAAACGTGTTCGGTGTGGCAGTTTCCCATAAGTAATGGGCGAGTGCATTTCCTTCAGATGGCTTTGAAAAAAAACCATACAATGATTCTTGAAACGTAAACTGCTTTTTTTCGTCTTTAGGGAGTGCGATCTTGCGGTCGGGAACGGCTAGCAGGAGCGGATATGAGGGGTCATGGCTTTCTCCTCCCAAGATTGGAAAAGGGCCTTTAACCAGGGGCTTCTTATCGCTGTTCAGGCCAAACGTGAACGACTGGGAGAATGGAGTTGTAGTGAGAGGCAGATATACAACCGTCTCAATGGGCTGCAATTGCTCTTGGAGAATGAAAGTGTCGTCTCCCTTTTTGGCACGCTCCAGATGGTAATATTTTGGTCCCTCGTCGCTTTTCCAGGAGACGCCCAAAGGCACTTTTACCAGTTTTCCTTTATGGGGGAACAGGCCGTGAAAAAATCTGCTGTCATCAAAGCCGCCTGGTAGGATATAAGCAGGCGCTTCTACGTTCTGATCGCTCAGCAGATATGAGAAGAGTTGCCGGTGGTCCCACCAGATGCACTCCAAAGCCTCTTCTAGCGGAAGGTGGTGGCGCACCGCGCGAGCAAGGAGAGCGTCGAGCACGACCAGAAGGAATGCAGGAAATTATATAAATGTTCGGCGGGTCGAATGGAAAATAGAAGAATTTACGCTTCTTTCTTTGCCAGCGTTATCTCGATATCGCTCACTCGCACTTGCCGGCCTTCTTTGTTCTCGAATTCCTTGCTGTCAATGACGATATTCTTGACGGCAACCGTATTCTCCAGGAACCGCTTCCGGGCCACTTCGGCGACGTCTACCGCTCGGGTGATGAACTTGCCTCGGGCTTTGATGACCACTTCTTTCGACCCTTTGGCCGTAAACTGCATCACCACACTCGTCACATAATTCATAAATGGCTTTTCGCCGATAAAGACAGAGTTTTCTTCACGCCGAAGGCCAGGTTCACTCATAGCACCAGCCCTCCTTTCTGCTCTTGCTTTTTCAGGCGGGTTATGTATCCCGCAATGCTATTGCGCAATTTCTTGCTGCTGACGGAAACAAAGCGGTTCGTGAGGTCTTTGTTGGGCACGAAATCAGTAGTAAAATGCTGGCCGTACTTCTGGAACAGTTCTTTGGTCCGGCGCTTAATAACAGTCGTTTTAATTCGTCCCATAGACTGTTCGAGCTAGGGATTATTTATAAAGATTACGGTGGGGTTTTGTATTCTGATTTGTGCCGTCGTGACGGCGCGGCGAGGGAGGGGTTGCTCCATTCGGGATACCCGAGCAGGGCAAAATTGAGCGAAAGCGAAATTTTGACCGTCGCACCGCCCGAGACGGCGCTGGATTTTTTGTTGAAATGAGAATGGCCAAACATCATAGAAAGATATAAAAAATAACCTCTCAATTTTTATTCTGTTCATGCGGGAGTAGCAGAGTGGTCAAATGCGCAAGCTTCAGGAGCTTGTCCCTTAGTGGGTACGCAGGTTCGAATCCTGCCTCCCGCAGGTTTTTTTAAATCTAAAAGTATGATTAAATTTGAGAAAGAGATGGAAGATATAAGGACACGGCTTAAAGAACTTGAAGAGAGGGGAATAAAATACAATAGAGAAATAATCTCTTTTTTTCCAGCCGACTATGGCCTTCTTTTCCGTCTTTTACCGGCAGATTGTCATTATAGACATAAGTCGATAAATCTTGCGTTGGCTGTTTCCTCTGTTGCTTCCAATGGCCTAGATAGGTTGGCTTTCGGAGAACCTGAAGAATTAGCACAACAACGCCTGCAAGATGCTGAACAGACTTTGCTCGATCTTGAAACCTATTTTGAACTCCTACAAAAGTTTCCTGAATATAGAGAAGCCGAATTTATGACTGCTGAGGGTTTCTTTTCCGATTGCGAAAAGCTGAGAACAGCTGCACTTGGTCATCAAGGAGATTATTATGTGATAGCAAGTAAAATGCTCTTGGAAAAATAACTTACCTCTTACTTCTTCCCTTCCTTCTTCGACAGCCTTTTCATAAACTCATTAATCGAAAACATCGTCTCGGTTTGGCGTATTTTTTCCTGCTTGTCCTTGAAGAGCGCTAAGTCATGGACTTTCCTGCTGATGATCTTGTTCAGGTCCGTCGTATAATCCTCTAAAAGAACAGAAACTTTTTGCTCGTTGACATATGATGGGTAGATAACATAATCAGCACCCGCCTCATACAGCTCTAACGAATGCCGCACGTTCTTGGCAGTGACGATGATTGTTGCTTGGGGTTTCTGGCTTTTGATGCTTTTGATGATCATTTTGCTCTCATCAGCATCCGTGAGGCTGGAAACCACGATTTCCGCTGACGAAAAGTTCAGGCGGTCCAGGAAATAAGGGTTGGAAACGGCACCATACAAATAAGGGATCCCTTCCTGTTTAAGCTGGGTGATGTTCGCCCGGTCATTTTCGATCACCAGCGTTTTCTTTCCCAACCCTTCCAGCTTGGAAAAGAATTCTTTGCCGAGATCGTAATAGCCGAACAGCAAGACGTGGAATCCGGCTGCCGCTTTTCCTGCCTCGGGATGGCTCTGCGCCGGGAAAAAGCGGTCTATTTTCTTCAACAAAGGGCTGCTGAGTTTAAACAGGAGGGCATCGTTTTTTATGAGGTAGGAAGAAAGAACGAACGTCATCACGATGAGCACGATGGCAATAGCGGTCATTTCCGAGGATACGATCCCCATCGCTGCGGCTGCCGATACAATGATCAGCCCGAATTCGCTGACTTGGGCGAGGTTTATGGCCGTCAGGAAAGAGGTCTTCAGGTCGTAGCCCCGGAGCTTGAGGGTAAAGTACACAATGCCGGGCTTGATGAAAAAACAGAACGCCAGGAAGAGCAGCATGAGTGTTACGGCTCTGGCGCTAAAAGCCGTCGTGATGCGAAAGCCCATGCCCACAAAAAAAAGCAGGTTGAAAAAAATGATGAGGGGCTTGAGCCGCCCTAAAATGTCGTTTTTGTATTCGGTATTGGCGAGGGTTACCCCAGCGATAAAAGCCCCGATGGCGGTCGAATAGCCGAGCCGGGGAGCGATTTCGACGAAGAGAAAGCACACGCCTAAGCTGGAAACGAAGAGCAATTCCGGATAGCGGAAGGCCATTTTGAGTAGATAATTCAGGAGATAACGCACGAAAAGGACGGCAATGCCGATAAGGATCATTCCTTTGAGCAGAACCAGCAGCACGGCGGAGAGGTTTGTTTGTTGAAAAGAATTGAGCAGCGTTAAGATCAAAATGGCAAAAACGTCTTGCATGATAAGGATGCCCAAGGTTATCTTGCCGTGGAGCGTCGCTATTTCTTTCTTGTCTTCCAGCCATTTGGCGACGAGGAGCGTGCTGCTGAAGAGGAAGAGAATTGCCAGGTAAATACTTTCTTTGCTGCTAAATCCTACTACCTGTGCAGCGCCGAAAGCCACAGCAAAGAAAATGATGGATTGCAGGGCTGTCGTGATAAAGATGTCTTTTCCCAGATGTTTCAGATTATGGAAGTCGAACTCCAAGCCCATCAAAAAGAGCAGGAAGGTAATGCCCAGTTCTGCGAGGGCCAGGATCTGTTCTTCGGTCGAACTGCCGCTGGCAATGAAGAGGGAGAACATAAACCCGGAAACAATATAGCCGATGATGATGGGCTGCTTCAGCAGCTTGGCCAGGAAAGAAAATACTACGATGACTAAGAATAGCACTCCAAAATCATGGATGAATGACGGCATCTCCCACCTGCTTTTTAATATCGGCTCTTTTCCTCTTGCGAGAGCCGTTTTCAGGATATGCTCTTTAAATAGATTTCGAGCTTGGGCGCAATATCACTGCATTGCCTAAACTTTTTTAAAGAACTCTCCTCTTTAATAGGATCTGTGGGCGCATACAAAGGGACTTTGCCCTTTTGAGTGCCCACTCGCTACGCTCGTGGGCGTGTACAAAGGTTCTGCCTTTGAACGTCCGCTCGCTATGCTCGCGGACGTGCCGGAGTGGCCAAACGGGATAGGCTTAGGACCTATTGGCTTAGTGCCTACACAGGTTCAAATCCTGTCGTCCGCAGTTTTTTCTTAGCGAAGCTCTAGGGTTGATAAGGGGCGTTGCCCCTTATGCGCGGTGCCTCCGCAGGTTCGAATGCCCATTACGCTGGGCGAGCGTGGTCAAGTGGGACCTAAAGTCCCACGAGCAGCCTAAAGCGTATTGGCACGAAAATCCTGCCGCCCACACTTTTTCAATAACATTTTTAAAATAGAAACAATTTCTTGAACTGATGAGCGAAGCAGCGGTAATGGCACATATGCATGCGGATCTAGAAGAACTTAAACAGGATATAGCCATTGTAAAACACATTCTTTCTGAGGAAGGCAAAGTAACCGTCCATGCCCAAAAAATGCTGGCAGAAGCACGAGCTACACCCGATTCTCAATATATCCGTCATGAAGATCTGAAAAGACGTATTCTGCGATGACTTGGGAAATTACGTGGCATCCGAAAGCTGCAAAGTATGTAGAAATTCTTCCCCCTGATTTGTCAGCAAGAGTCTTGAATAAGATAGATGAAGTCGCGGAAAATCCTTTTCATTATCTCGAGCACTTCGAAGGAGGAGGGTATAAATTGCGGATAGGGGACTATCGGGCAATTGTTGATGTTGATTTCCAACAGAAGATTCTTAAAATTAGGATTTTTGATAAGAGAGGAAGGGTATACAAGTAAAGTATTGGGTACTTCCTGTCGTCCGCTTTTTTCTAGCAAAACCCTTAAAAAGTTCTCTTCTCTTTTCTCTGAGTATGTCTTCTGATGTAACAGCCAGTCATGTGAACCTCGCGCGCTTGTACTGCGAGAACTATCATCACGGCCAGTTTCGGAAAGGCTCCAACGAGCCGTATTGGAAACATCCCTTAGCCGTCGCTGCTGTTCTGGAACGCTATGGCTACGCTGATCCGGTTACCCAGTGCATTGCTCTCCTCCACGACATCGTCGAGGACACGCCGCTAAAAATGGATGAGATTCATGAAATCTTCGGCTACGAGATTTCGAATGGGGTGTATACCCTTTCCCGGAATACGGGAAAAATGAAAGAAGGACGGAAACTCTCTAAAGAAGAATACCTGCTGCGCTTATCTTTTGCGCGAAAGAAGATTCGGCGGGTAAAAATTGCGGATATGATCGACAACACCAAAGACTTGGAAACCTTGGCGCTGGAAAGCCGTGAAGTGAAAATCCAGGATGCCGAGAATGTCTATATCCCGTGGGGGCGGCAAATCGCTCCCCTCCTGATCCGGGAACTCGTGGCAAATATCGAGAATTATCGGGAGAAGATGCGGGTGCGGGAGGTTTAAAAGATGGTGGCAACTCCGAGGAAAGACATTGAAGAGGTTATTTTAGAACTCTCCCAAACCTGGCTGGGAAAGCATGACGTCGTCGCTATTGCCGATGAGTATGAAGAGGACTCGCCGTTTATTGCGTTTTACGTGAATCGTGAAGATATCAAAAAAGAGGAGTATCCGACAGAAGCCGAAGGGTATGCCATTGTTGTCCGGCCATCCGGGCCGTATGTTTTCTTTTGAGGGACGGAGCTTTGGTTTTTCTTGCTGGACAACCATTTTTCTCCAAAAGATTTTTAAAGTTACGTTCGAACTAGTACGTAGGTGTCATAAGTGATTCATGAAAGAGAGTTACAAATCACAAAGCATGCGGCCGATAAGATGGTGACGGAAGGGCTTACGGCTTTGCAAGTCTGTGAAGCGATTGAGGGGGGCAGCAGGTTTAAACAAACCGATGGCTACTTGAGTGTATACTCCTATTTTTCAGTAGCGTGGAAAAAGATTGGGGAGAAGTATAAGATTAAAACAGTTTTTTTAAATCGATAGGTGCAACCAAATGGAAACATGTGACGAGTGTAAAAAAGGAAAGCTCCGAAAGAAGAGCGTGGAGTATGTCATTTATGGAAAAGGTCTAGGAAATTTTCCTGCACTAGTCTGCGATCGTTGCAATGAAACCCTGTTTGCAGGCGAAACTTTTTTTGCCATTGAGAGACAAGCCAAGCAAAAAGGTGTCTGGGGCATTGCAGCGAAAACCAGAATCGGGACGTCGGGGAATTCCCTGGATGTGAAAATACCAAAGCCGGTTGTTGACTTTCTGGGCCTGAGGAAAGGGCAGGAAGTTGTCATCGAACCGCTCGGTGAGAAAAAGTTTCAGGTAAGTGTGGTCAGCAGTTAGTCTCAGAACGCACTTCCGGCCTGAAAAGAAAGCGCATTGTATTCTTTTGTCTCGTACACCGTAATCCCTTCCTCATGCCAGAGCACAAATTCTGCTAATCCTGCATCCAGCGCCATCTTGCTGCAAATGGTGCAGTAAGGCTTTCCTGCTTTTTGTATTTCTTCCGCATCGTCCAAGCGGATGAAATACAGTCTCGCTCCGGAAACTCCTTCAGGATTTCTCCGCAGCGCATCCATGATGGCCCGCTGTTCGGCATGCACACAGCAGGTCTGGTCTGATTTAAAGTTTGGTGGGAGGGAATCTTTAATGCAGGTTTCCAACCGTTCATCGAGGGGCGGCGCATTGTAGCCTTCACCCAGAAGCCGATCTTTGCCGACAATGACCGCACCGCAGCGAGAACGATAGCAAGGAGAAGAGCCGGCTATTTTCGCTGCGAGGTGCAAGTAGAAATCTGCCTCCTCTTGTTCTTTCCCAGAAAGGATTTTCATCAGAGTATATCTTTTTTCAGGATCTTACGCTTTCTTCAGCAATTCCGCCACCCGCTGCCTTCCAATTTCCAAAATGAAAGCAGCCAGCCGGGGCCCGCGCTCCTTGTTGATCAGCACCTGGTACGCTCTCTTAAAGAAATCCTTGGTCTGGAAGCTATGATTTGTACAAAGGATGTAGATCTCCTGATGCAGATCGACGTCCGTCCATTCTTTTTCCAGCAAGCGGTCGGCTAATTCGTGAAACAGCATCCGCTCTTTTTCGCTCAGCTGCACGGTGCTTTTTTCCTGTACGGCAAAGCGGAACTCTTCCGGCGCATGCTTGAGCAGCCAGTTTTTCGCGCACGTGGCCCGAGCACGGAGCCGGTTTTTGTCGTCTTCATCCCGCAGCTCCTGCTCCATATACGAGATAACCCGCTCCACATCCATACCCTGCATTTGCAGCAGCAGGGTCAGATGGCGGAATTTTGGCTGGAAAGGCATGCTTTTTGGTACTGGCCCAATATGGCTCAACTCATACGCCACCTGCTGCTTCTGCCGCTCTTTCTCGCTCACTTTCTCAGCGCCAAAAGCAATCCGTTCGCAGGCATCGTAATCCTCATATACTTTGAAGACGTCCGTATCAAAAGAGATGGCAAATTCTTTGTTGGGCCTCGTCCCGGCAAAAAGCCAGCGGACGATTTCCGGCTCATAGACTTCCAGCACATCTTTCAGCGTGATGACGTTCCCGAGAGACGAAGACATCTTGCCGCCGGCACCTTTGACGATGATAAAATCGTACATCTGGTACACGGGCGCTTCTTTCTTCCAGACGGCTTTGACAATCTCTTTAGCGGTATCACGGCTGCCGCCGGGAGCCGAATGATCTTTGCCTCCAGGCTCGAAATCGACGTTTTCATACGCCCAGCGCATGGCCCAGTCCGTCCGCCAGCGGAGCTTGACGATGGGCTTTTTCCGGAAATCGAGCTCTTCTTCTGCACCGCAGGCACAGCGATAGTGCAGCGTATAGCCCCCCAGCCATTTCAGGTGCTTGATGGTATCTCGCCGGCAATTCGGGCAGAACATGGTAATGGGCAGCCAGCCTTCCGTAAGATTTTCCTGTCGGAACTTGTTGAGGATGCTCTTGATGATTTCGGTATTCTCTACAGCAGTTTTTATTTGCTCGGCATATTCCCCGCTTTGGTACTTCTGGTTCTGATAGAGAAATTCTGGTGAAATGCCGACTTGTGGCAGCACATCTTCGACTTCTTTTTCAAAATGCTGCGCATAATTCTCATGGCAGCCGAAAGGATCTGGCACTTCGACGATCGGAAAGCGCAGGTACTGCTGGAATTTTTCCTGCTGCGGGATGTTCTGTGGGACTTTTCTGAAAACGTCATAATCATCCCACGAGTAGAGAAAACGCACCTGCTTGCCTTTCTTTTCCAACGATTTCCGCACCAAATCAACCGTAATAATCTCCCGGAAATTGCCGATGTGTACCGTACCGCTGGGGGTAATGCCCGCTGCCACGGTATACTTCTTCTTGTTGCCTTTCTCTCTAATAGTGCGCTCCGCTAACCGTTCAGCCCAATGGTAGGATTCTTCAGCGTTTTCTGGCACCTCTTTGGATTCCGCTGTAGCCTCGCTTTCTTTCGGCTTTTCCGGTATTGGTTTTTTCTTCTGCGGCGATGCCATGGCGGGGTTTAGAGAGCGGCGTTATATAAAGATTTCTTAGGAATGTTTTTATACACTACTTTCTTCCTTTTTTCTATAAATTCGTAAAAAGGTGGTGGATCATGCTCATTACAACCTGTGGCAATTCTGAAATGCTGGCTAAGAAGCTCGCAAAACAGCTCCGTGCACGCTATCTCCCTTTGACCATCGCTGCGTTTCCTGATGGTGATCTGTATCTTCGCTATCCCGTTGCTTCTCTGAAAAGCCAGACCGTGGTTCTGGTGGAGTCCTTCCAGCCGCATCCGAACCAGACTTTTCTTCACGTTCTTTTTGCAGCCGAAACGGCCAAGGATCTCGGCGCAAAAAAAGTGATCTTGGTTGCTCCTTATCTGGCGTTCCTGCGGCAGGATGCCCGCTTCAAGCCGGGGGAAGCGATCTCGTCACAAATCATGGCAAAGCTGCTGAGCAAGGCTGTTGATAAGATTATCACCATCGATCCGCACTTGCACCGCTATGCTTCCCTGAACGAGTTGTTTACGATTCCGGGAAAGCGGCTCACCGCTGATCCGCTGCTGGCCGAGTACATCCAGCGCCATTATCCTGATGCGGTGCTCGTCGGTCCCGACTGGGAATCATCACAATGGGCGGCAGCCATCGCCAAAAGCTTGGGAATGGCTTCTACGACACTTAAGAAAAAGCGCCTCTCGCCGACGAACGTGCAGGTGCGCTTTGTTGATCATCTGGCGGTCAAAGGAAAGACCGTAGTGCTGGTCGATGACATTCTCTCAACGGGAAAGACCATCGCTGCCGCTTCTCGGGAAGCCCGGAAGAGAGGGGCCCGCCAGGTGGTAGCGATAGCCGTGCATGGCGTGTTTGTTCCTGGCGCTCAGGAAACGGTCAAAAGAGCCGGTGTTTCACCGGTGATAACGACGAATACAATCACCCATCCCACCAACAAGATTGATGTAACTCCGCTGCTGGCTGCAGCGTTGAGGGAAGGAACATGAGCGAAAAAGAACCGGGCAAGAAGAAAGGTTTTGCCGTAGCCGCACTGGTTCTCGGCATTCTTTCTTTACTCTTCGGCTGGATCCCTTTCCTCGGCTGGATGCTCATTATTCTTGCTCTGGTTTTTGGTATTCTGGGGATAAAAAGCAGAGGGATGGCCATTGCCGGGATAGCTTTGGCAAGCATTAGCTTCATTTTGGCAGTTGCGGTTGGAGTAGTCACCCTCAAGAGCCTGGTGAATGCAACGCAGCCCATCACGGAAGAAACTACGGAAGCTGGCGGGACACTTGCGGAGTGGAAAGAGAAATTGGCAAAGGAAGCGGGCAGTGAAGAAGCCCAGACCCTGCAAGATTGTGCGAGCACCATGGAGCAGATGGCTGAAACCTGCTCTGCACATCAAGCGGAAAACGAAGGCTGGAGAGTGGTGAATTCCATCGAAATTACGGATCCTGCTCTGCAGAAAGAGTACAATCTTTCGGAAATAAAACAGGCGGGCTGCCCAGACTATGCGCCCGATGGCGAACCATATGATTATCCCCATACCGTCGAAACAAAAACGCAGGTGAGCCAGCGGGAAACGGTCGGTTCTTCGTATGTGGTGGGCTGCCATCTTATTTGTACCTGGTGGGAATGCCAAGAGGAAGATGATGGGCAGATCGATGAACCTCCCCAATTGGAAACGTGGACCGGAACGATCACCGCTCAATTAGAAGATGTGCAGTATGCATGCAAAAATGCAGAGGTTGCACTGGACTATGCGATTACTCTTCATTCACCGGTAAGCGTAGTGGCAGCGCTCCAGGGCGAGCAGGAGATCACGCTCTGGTCGGATCCTAGCTATGAAGACACGAGCGGTAGTATACAAGGAACTGCCACCATTATTTCTCAGCCCCCCAAAGAAGGGGTTATCTATTGTGAACTAGACGATGGCAGCAGCGAGGATGTTCCTCTGCGTTTTTATGCCACGGGTGCTGAACAGCCCTTCCAGCTGTAAGAAGTTCCGGGTAAGCAGAATCTTCGGACACCATACTTTGGCTATGAGCGTATCTTTCATGAAGAAGCGGGGATGACGGAGGAATCTTTCTTGGCAGGAGTTCCGCCGCTTTTGGTCGCAACTTCAATTTCTGATACGCAAATTTCTGGAGATGTAAAGCCCGGCTATGGCTATACAGGAACGTTTGTCCTCCGAAAAGAATAGGTGGTATGCGGATGAAAAAGAAGAAGCCTTTGGAAGAGCAAGAAATCGAAGAAGAGGGCACGCATCCCTCTCATGAAGAATATGTGAACGAGAAGCTGAAAAAGAAGAAAAAGAAAAAGTCAGGAGAGGAAGATGAATCTGAAGAAATCGAGATAGAAAAAGGCGGCACGCATCCGTATCACGAAGAATATACGAAGGAGAAGATTGTGAAAAGATGAACTATCTTTTTACTCCCGCCGCTTTCCTTAGTTCTTCCGCCTTATCCGTCTTCTCCCACGTGAATTCCGGCTCTTCCCGTCCAAAATGCCCATAATTGACCGTCTTCCGATATATCGGCCGCAATAACTGCAGCTGCTCGATAATGGCCCGAGGCCGTAAATCAAAGTGTTCCTGAATTAACGAGGAAATTTTCTCTTCCGGAATCTTATGTGTTCCGTTGGTGTTGACGTACACCGACACGGGCTGCGCGATGCCAATGGCATAGGCCAGCTGCACGATACATTCATCTGCCAAGCCCGCTGCCACCACATTTTTTGCCACCCAGCGGGCGGCATACGCCGCACTTCTATCAACTTTGCTGGGGTCTTTTCCCGAGAAAGCTCCGCCGCCATGCGGCGCCCATCCTCCATAGGTATCGACGATGATCTTCCGTCCGGTAACGCCCGAATCGCCCAAGGGGCCGCCGATCTCAAACTTGCCCGTCGGATTAATGAAGATCTTGGTCTGGGCATCGAGATACGTTCCAAGCGTCGGAAGGATAACCTTCTGGTGCAGGACGCTGCGGAGTTCTTCGATAGAGATATCGCTGCTATGATGCGCAGAAAGTACTACAGTGTCAACTCGTTGGGGAACACTTTTCTCAAACTCTACGGTCACTTGGCTTTTCCCGTCGGGGCGCAAGAAGTGTCCATTAGTCACGCGGAAGTCCCGTAACGCTTTCGTCAAGCGATGCGCCAGAGCAATAGGAAGCGGCAGCAGTTCTGGAGTATGCCGCACCGCACAGCCGAACATGAGTCCTTGGTCACCGGCTCCTTGCTCTTTGTTCTCTCGGGCAGAAACGCCGAGATCAATGTCGGGGCTCTGCGGCGAGATATGGAGATTAATATTTGCCGTGTGATAATTAAAGCCTTTTTCATCAGCATCATAGCCGAGATCTTGCAGAGCTTTTCGGACCACCCTCTTCAGGTCGAGCTTGGCTCTGGTCGTTAATTCCCCGGCAAGATTTATGGAATGATGTGTTCCTAAGGTGTCGATGACGGTTTTTACTTGTGTTTCTATAGCAACCCGCGAAAAAGGGTCCTGCTCCAGGCAGGCGTCCAAGACGGCATCAGAAACATAATCACACAGTTTGTCCGGATGCCCTTCGGTAACGCTTTCCGATGTAAATAATTTTTTCATGATTGTTCACCTCTTTTTTCTGGCTTCGTTATATGCAGCACCACTCTGCGTGATGCTCCACGGCATATTCCACGGAAAGTCAGGATCCTGAAAGAAATCCGAGCTTTCGACGATGCGTTGATAGAGCTCCGGATTCCGTAAATGGAACGCTGCAATCGTTTCCTTGATGCTTAATGGTACGTACTTTTTGATCCAGTCTTCCAGCTCTTGCTGGCTGATTCTCGCCGTGTTTTGCGTCGTGATGTTTAACCCGACATCATCTCTGCCGATACGATAGCTCAACGCTACCCGCGCAAAATCACAGAGATGGTTGTGGACCAGCTGCACCGCGATGTATCGGGCGAGGAAGGTTCCCGTTCCTGACGGTTTGGTGGGATCTTCTCCGCTGAATGAATCTTCGACGACGCCATAACTGGCGAAGCCGTCGCGATATGATTTCGCTTCGCGGCTGCCTTCATCAACTTTCCAGCCGCCTTCATGCCAGCCGCCCAAACCGTTGATTTCAATATCGTCCGGTGCAGGGCTGCCGAGGTTTTGGAGATAGGCGTGAAGCAGTTTCTGCACTTTTTCTCGCAGCTCTTCGACGGGTAAAGCCTCTTCATGCTCCGTGGCAATGGTGATGCTTTCGAAGCCAAGGAATTTTGTTCCCTCATAGGCGGCTTCTACACCGATCTTCCCATCGGCCCGCAAGCCGGGAAGAAAAGGTACTCCCGATGCCCGGGCAAGCTCCTCAGGAACGACTCCGCCGCTTAGATAAATGGTGTCCAGCAGATTTCTTATGCCGACGGCCGCATACCGTTCCCAAGGCAGGTGCAGCGGTGCGTCTTTATAGGCGACAGCAATGGCGTAGCCCGAATCACCGGCCGCTTCATTTTGCGCCAATTCGTCGGACTGGGGCTTCAAAGTATATTGTACGTCAATCCCTTCACCCGGTAAATGGCTGCGATGGATTTTGTTGTAGTGCTCCCGGATAATGCGGCTCAGCACTTTCTCGACGTGCGGAGAAGAAAGCAGCCGTTCCGAGACTTCGCCGGATACGCGAACGGTAGGCTTGTCCGTATAGCTTCCCGTTACCCGCAGATCGAAGCGAGCTTGTGGATCCTGCTCTAAGAAATACGCTCCCACCAGATGAGCCAGGCCGGCGTCTAACTCGTCTGGCTTTCCGCGCCTTCCTGCTTCAAAAGCATGATGGATTTTTTCTGGGTGTATCTTTTTTATCATGGGCATCACCAGACGGGTAGCGAAGCCCGAGGCATTTATTATTTTGTGATAGTTTTAGTCGGATTGGAATATTTGAGAAGAAAGGGCGGGAGAATTTTTTTTATTCGAATAATCGTAAACACTCTTCTCTTAAAACTTCACTTTTCATTTCTACTACAGAACCACTTTTTTCATTAAGAAATTGACAATTCACATCAATTTCTCTTTGACCTTTCTTTACAACATCGTTTAATTTAACTCCATAAATAATCTTGGGGATCTTTGCCCACCATGCAGCAGCAAAACACATTACACATGGTTCACAAGTTGTATATAATGTACAATCACTTAAATGATGATTTTTTAATTTCTGACATGCTTTTCTAATTGCATTAATCTCGGCATGATTTGTTGGATCAAAAGTTTGCCTAGCTGTATTATGAGCAATGCTTATTACCACATCATTCTTAACTATAACTGCCCCAAAAGGGGTCTTTTCTCCATCTTTAAAAGATTTCTTTGCTTCATTAATTGCTAATTTAATAAAATCTTCATCCATAATTAGAAAAAAGTGTTCTTAATATAAAAAAGATTGTCTTGGAAACTCAACCTCTTACATAGGTAAGACCGGACATAAAGTCCCCCAGACTTAACACGCATTATTCCAAAATCCCCATCACCTTCTCTGCAACTGCTTTATCAGATCCGCTTTCGTTATAACCCCCACCAGCTCGCCTTTCACTTGCACTAAGATTAATGGAGAGAATTGCAGCAAAGCAGCAATCATTGTAAAGCTGGTTTCGGCTGAAACTACCGGCGGAGCTTCTTCCATGATTTCCTGAACCCGCTTTTCCGTAAAGCCCGCCTGCATATGGCGAACGATCGCCGTTTCGGAGAGCAGCCCCATGGCTTTTCCGTCTTCGACGACCGGAATTTGGGAAATGCCGTGCTTGGTGAACAGGGGCAAGACCTCCGTCATTTTCTGGTTTTTAAGAATGCTGATCACGCTTTTGTGCATGATATCTTTAGCGTGCTTCTCTTTGTCCTGCTGCCTCATGAGCAGAGCGATAGCCTCTTCGACCTTCTTCACATAACTGTACGTGGGATCGATCCTCCCGGACTCAATCTTGGCAACCATGGACTGGCTTATTCCCGCGAGCTGCGCGAACTGCTGCTGGGTGAGTTCCAGCTGCTTGCGGATCCTTTTCAGCTGGGTGATGTCGAAGACCATACGGCAAGAAGAATTTTCTTCTTTATAAATATTCCTATTGGAATATTGCTGGCAAGAAAGTATTTAAGAACCCCGCAGGTTTATGAGCGTACAAAAAAAGGAGGCATGCATCATGTACCACACGAAAAAAATTGATGAAGAGTTTGCGTTCGACGAGCCTGATTTAGACAAATTCATCCTGAGAAGAGTCTCTTCGTTGTGCCAAGATGGGCAAGAGGTTGGCCAGGTGCTGCATATTGCCTATAACCACCAGTATGCAAGCAGCGATTACGAACTCCAGGCCGAGTTTTACCCGCAGCCCTTGCCAGCGGATAATCTCTTCGCCGCCGGGCTGGTGCATCGAAAAAATGCCTATGAGCCGCTCCAGATTGACGGCTCTTTAGAAGGCATTGTTCTGAGCAAAGGGAGTACGGGGGTCATATACCCAGAACAGCAAAATCGCCTGTTTCTCCGCCCCGAATGGTTTGCTGCGGTTTTAGGAGTTATCGCGTACCAAGCAGAGCAGCGGGAAACTTTTGCCGGATATAGGGCCTCGGGCCATTCCTGGTGCGGCTTTCTTGGATATTACTATCAGCCGCCCGGCCCGGATCAGGAGAAAAGGAAATTTCTGGAGAAAGGAACAGAAACAGATTCTATCTCGACGGTATTGCATGCAAAACTAAAACAAAATGGTTGTGTAGAGAAATACGAGTATTGGAATGCTGAAAAAGTTTCTTTGACCTTGCCGCTGGAAGAAACTGGCATAGAAGCGACCCTCTGGCGGGATGACCTGCGGCTCAACCGTGGGGAAGAGAGCGTTCATCTGTGGCGCCACCAGATTCCGGCGTTGAAAAAGATCATTGAGCTGTACACGGAGGAAAATGCATGACCAGAAAAAAACGCTCCTCATGCGATTCGCTGGAGCACGCTTTAGGCCGTGCTTTAGGCGAGGCGGAACGGAGAAAAAAAGCGGAAGCGGTCGCTGCCGAGATACGGCAACAAAAAGCCCAAGCACTGCTGCACGCGGCTGAAAAAGATGAAGAAGAGCATGCCGATGAAAAGAGAGCAGTAGCTGACACCATTTTTTCCTGGGCCCGGGTTTTTTCGCAGACAGACCTGTACCACCGCCTGTTGGATGCCGTGCTGCCGGTCGTGCCCCCTGCAGGGAGAAAGCTCTACGTGTTCGGCGGGGGATGGGGGCACGAGCTTCCGTATAAGCCGGATGGCTATGGCTGCTGGTCGCGGCTCTATCTTCTGCCCGAGGGAAATTTTTTCTATGCAGCCGGCTATAAATGGTTCCCCAGTTCTCCAACTTTTTCGATTAAGACCCCGCGAGAGCTGGAGAGTAAGCTCTGCCACGGCTATCTGAAAGAATTTGCTCAAACGCTGCAAAGCGGTGAGGTGTACGATGCGATTCAGGGGTGGTATCCGATTTTTTCGAAAGAAAAGTAGATGTTCATAGCACAAAATACAATATCACTGGCACAATCAGGCAGCCCATCAAATGATTCTTTCCCACGCCCCAGCTCGACACCAGAACGCCGAGCGCCGTGGCCGTCCCGAGAATCGCTAATCCGGGAAAACCATCGAAGACGACACTGAGCAGCGCAATGAACGCAATAACTCCCCACGCCAGTTTGGCGTACGGAATTTTTCGGATGAGCTGCGCACAGCGTTTGGAGATGAACAAAGTCAATAACGCGGCTGTGCCTCCTGCTGCCAGAGCAACGCCCAAGAACAGCAGCAATTCCGGAATCCCGATGCTGCCGATAAGCTGTTGCACGGCAACAATGGCGCCATTTCTCGCTTTTTCAATAGCATAGTAGGCGCCAATACTGAGTACCATCGATGCGGTGTTCAATCCACCGACTAAAGAAAGAAACCCTTCATCACCAATATCGCCCACGATGGACGTGGCCACGATGGCTGCCTGCGCGTTGCCGAAGCCCGGCAGGAAAGCTGCCACGCTGCCCATGCCCGTCGCAGCAGCGACGGATTTTACAGCATTCTTCCCCGAAATGGAGAGCTTCTTCTTCACATTCTGCCGCGGGATATGCACTTTCTGGGCAATGCTCAGGAGCAGTAAAGATGTTCCAAACAGGCCCGAGAGTAACGGCAGTAAGGGTTGGTTCAGATTGGGGACAGAAAACACCAGCAGCCCTAAACTGCCCGCCAGCAGGAATGCGACCAAGCTCTTGAGCCGTTTTCTTTTTTCCCGCCAGATCATGTAGCCCATGAGGGCAATCAATGCGTAGCCGATAATTGCCTGGAAGAACGGGTAGAGCTTTTCCGCGCCGACAATGAATAACGGCAGAATGATGAGGCTCAAGAAGAGGCACCCCAGCGAGCCGATAACCGTGTAGGTGATGGCATTATGCCCTTCGCCCCGGAGCAGCAACCGATGCCCGGGCAGGACGTTGAGCGCTTGGGATTCATCTGGTGCGCCCAGATAAATGCTGGGAATGGCATCCAGGAAGGTGTGCGTAATGGCCAGGCTGATGATAAACACCGCAACAGCGAGTGGAGAAGCGATGGAGAACAGCACAGCTCCGGAAGAGACGGCCAAAGCAGCAACCAGATTGACGTGGATGCCTGGCGTCAGCCCCGTGATGATGCCGGCAGCTATGCCGAGAAACAGCGCTAAGAATAATTCGATGCCCATGCCCCGACGGGAAAGGTTCTTCTTTATATGAATTGCGGAGAGAAATTAGAGAAGTTCAAAGCCGCTTTCGCTGCTCTCTATTTTTTTCGGAGAGCGTATAGGGCTGTTATGCTCGATGATTATCGACAACCATGATGAACGTAACTGTTGACAAAAGAGTTTATATATGATGCCCCGATAACTTATTGTGTGATAAATTGGGAAGCAATCGGTCGAAAAGGTGTAACCTCTGCAATTAAAGTACTTCGAGAACTTAAAGAAGTAAAAGCTTTTAACAATGAACTTAACATTAAAACAGATGCAGATATTATTTCTAACAACAAAATAAAAGAAATATTAACAAAATCAGGTGCATCTTGTGATTTCGTCTCTGAAGAAGATGAAGAAATCATTAAAATCAATGGTGGAAATAAAAAAGTACAAGTGGTAGTTGATCCTGTTGATTATACACATTTCTTTCTACGAGGAGAATTATCTTTTTGTAGTGTTGCTTTAATGGTTTTAATTGATGGATTCCCAAAATATTCTTTTGTTGGCAGTATCGCAAATAATGATATGTACCATTGCGATGAAAAATCGGCTTATAAAAATAATCAAAAAATAACCGTTCCAATAAAGATTCAGGGGAAAAACATTATTGTCGGTTATGCGCCTTACAAATTCAGAGCAAAAAAATTTGTAGATGGTTTAGCTGATTTAACAGAGGGAAATTACTTCATCTATAACTTTGGTGGACAACTTCATGCCGCAAAAATTGCTGATGGAATTTATGACGCTTTAATTGAAGTGCGCGATGAATCTCTTCATGAATTTGCAGGTGCAGTTATAGCTGAAAGAGCTGGAGGAGTCATTTCAACTCTGGAGGGTAAACCAATAGATTGGAATCCCTCAAAAAAACAAACATTATTAATAGCAAGAAATAAAAAAATCAAAAAAGACATCCTGAATCAATTTAAAAAATATCGGGAATTCTAGTTTTGTCCCCAGTTCTTAACTCTATGCAATGAATTGCTACGCATTGTGTTACCAATAATTACTCTGTGCCTTACTCGCACTTACCCCACCCTACTCGCTCAATCTTTAATATAAGAGGTTCTCCCTTTGCTTGTAGCGAGGTCGCATACTCACCATTACAACTCAAATAACGTCCCCTGCTCTTAAAAAGTTTTATATACTTATTTTTATTGTCTTCTTTCTTATGATTGGGGTGACGGGAGATGTGTTTCTGCAGCTGGGTATTGTCGTGGTCGTAGCAGCAGTTATTGCTTTAATCCTGAGATGGCTTCACCAGCCCCAGATTCTGGCGTATGTCGCTGCAGGCATCCTGCTCACGCCGGTCTTGGGCATCATTACGGACACCAGCATTATCGAGTCCATGTCCATTATCGGCATCGCTTTCCTGCTGTTTCTGGTCGGCCTAGAAATGGACCTCAAAGTGTTGAAAACTGTTGCTCTGGTTACAACGTTCGGCGGCCTGATCCAAATCTTGCTGCTTGTTACCTTAGGCTATGTCTTGGCTATCGTGCTGGGATTCCTGCATGTGGAAGCAGTGTATATCGGCCTGTTCCTGGCTTTTTCCTCGACGATGGTGGTGCTCAAGCTGCTCTCGGACAAGCGGGAGCTGCAGACCCTGCATGGGCGCATCATTGTGGGCATCTTGCTCGTCGAAGACGTTGTGGCCATTCTCGCTTTGTCTTTTCTTTCATCGCTGCAGGATTTTTCCCCATCACTCTTTCGCCTGGCTTTCTTGAAATTTCTGGTGCTTTTTGCTGTGGCTTTCATCTGCAGCAAGTTCCTCTTCCCCCGGGTGTTCCGCTTTGCGGCCAAGCACCAGGAATTGCTGCTCGTCAGCGCCTTAGCGGTCTGTTTTCTTTTCTCCCTCGCTTTTTACTCGTTGGGCTTTTCCATCATCATTGGAGCATTTCTGGCGGGAATCACTCTCGGGAATTTGGAGTATAATGTCGAGATTGCGGCAAAGATGCGCTCCCTGCGTGATTTCTTCGCCCTGCTGTTCTTTGTGGCGTTAGGGATGGGCATCTCTTTTGGGGCCTTTCGAGAATTGTTGATCCCTCTCGCGGTGCTGCTGTTTGCCGTGGTCATTTTGAAGCCGCTGATCATCATGCTGATCTGCTCGCTCTTCAAGTACACCAAAAAGCCAGCTTTTCTGGCCGCCACCGCTTTGGGGCAAATGGGCGAGTTTTCTCTGATACTTGCTTCCCAGGCTTTGTTGCTGGGCCATGTTTCCCAAGGGGTCTTTTCGCTCATTGTCCTGGTTACCCTGCTGTCCATTACGCTTTCGTCGTATACGATTGAATGGGGCAATTCGCTCTACAAGCTGCTGCAAAAGCCGCTGAAGATATTTGACATCTTTACGACGGAAGGCCTGGAATACCTGCCGACAAAATCTCCGCCGAGCATTGCGTTATGTGGCTACAACCGCATTGGCTACAGCATCTTGCAAAGCCTGAAAGACGTGAAGAAAAAAGTGCTGATTGTCGATTATAATCCGGAAGTTATTGCCAAAGTTGCCAAAGAAGGCTACCACTGCCTCTATGGGGACGTTACCGATGAAGAGATCCTGGAGCGCAGGAATGTTGGCCATTTGACACTGCTCG
>JAUYQE010000023.1 GCA_030695605.1 Nanobdellota archaeon | reverse complement strand
TAAGAGGAGACTCTCATCATACGTATGCCAGACACCCAGACGAGTGGTAGCAGCGGTGCCTCCTAAAATCCAAGCGGTTTTCTTCAGGAAAGAGCGTCGTGAACAGGATTTACTATTTGCTGATTTGGTATCGCCCACGGGAGGGAAAAAAGAGTGTTTAATATAAAAATTACGACTCTAAAAGTAAATCTACTGATTATACGTAGCCACCACTTCTCCGTTTCTTAACTTTTCTATTTTTAGAGCTTTCTCTTGCTCTTGGAAGTCCCTTTCGACCAGAACTGTTTTTCCAAACCGAGCCCCAAACGCTAAGCCAGAGAAATCTTGATCATCAAACATAAAAGCTTGTTCCCATTCTTCTTTTCCTTTAAAGATATACGCCCGGATCCTATCTCCTTTTTCAAAGGGTGGCCATCCCCTAAAATGAAGCTGCTTAACGGGAGTTTCGCTTGTAACAGAAATCTCTAAGAAAGATTGATCGCCAGTTCCATAAGATGGGGAAGAGCCGCCTATGACCAACTCTGATCGGGGAGTAAAAGAGCCTCGGGAAGTATGCCCTACTACTGCAGTTACCCCGCAGTCCAAAAGAACGAGTAACTCTTCTCGTGTCTTAGCTCTGGCTCGTAAGCCAGCATTATACTTTTCAGTTTCTGTCCAGGCTGCTGCTATTCTTTCTCTCCATTCATCCTCCGATAGAGCTTCGCTCAACAGTAAAGCAGCAATATCATCTTTAGAAGGCATAGAAATATGAGACAAAACAAATATAAAAGTAATATTGTTCTGAAAGCTCTACTTTCGCAGGAAAGATATAAATATTTTTGGGCTTCTTAGTTATCATCATGAAACCTCTCGAAAAACTTGTTGGCGTGCCACTTTCTCGCATTCCCCGATATGTGGGCGGCTATTTCCTCGGGCAAGTGCACTATCGGGACGAAACTGGGATCTACCAAGTAACAAAGATGCATCCAACACTGCTCGTATATCTCGCAGAGATGAAACACAGTCCAGCGACACCAAAAACTGAAAGAGAAGTCCGCTGGATGAAGCAGTTATACGACCGGGGTTTAGTATATCTCGTTCGCAACAACGACTATTGGATAACCCGGCGAGCCAAAGAAGCTCAGTACGACTTGTTCCCGTTCGAGGTTGGATGAGTGCGAGACTTTTCTCTTCTTCCTCTTAGACTTCAACCCCCACTAGCGACCGCAGCAGCCAGCCGACGCCAAAGCTAATGAGCGCTACCGTCAGAGAAATAAGTACCATCTCTCTGAATCGGGGCCAGAACTTCTGGCTTTTAGCTGTCGTGATGTAGAAAGAGTAGGCGATAACAATAAAGAGCGCCAGAGCTAAGGTGGTGCCGAGAGCGAGGAAAACGTTGCGGAAAAAGAAATAGGGTGCAACCAGGATCAAAACAGTTACAATATAAGCAATGCCGGTATAGATTGCTGAAGTGAACGGCTGGCGATCACTGTTTTTCTCGACGTCTTCACGGGAGGATAAATAATTTGAAGCTGCCATCGAGAGAGAAGCCGCAACACCGGTAATGAGCCCCGTGATAGCAATCAAGCGGGCATTCTGCAAAGCTAACGTTAATCCCGCCAATGCTCCGGTCAGTTCCACCAATGCATCATTCAATCCCAGCACCATGGCTCCAGCATAGGTAAGCCGCTCTTCAGCAAGTTTTCCCAGCACTTCTTTTTCATGGCGCTCTTCATCTTTTCCGATGCTGCCCAAAGCTGGAAACTGGCGAGCCAGAGTATGATAGCGCGCCGGAGAAATGCAATCCCGCCTCTCCATAAGTTTCAGGCTGAATGAAAGCCCAAAGAGATGTGCTAAGAATACATACCACTGGACAGAAAAAGGAGGGGAACGCACTGTTTCTTTGGTGATAGATTGTAAAACCATATAATGCCGCCATTCGTCGCGGGCAGCTTTCTCCAGAATTTTGTGGTTCCGCACGTGTGGCGTCCGCTTTGCTAAGTCCTCATAGACAGCATAAGCAGTCAGCTCGCTACGCTGGGCGCAGAGTAAGGCTTTCTTAGTCCTCTTTTCCATCAAGAAAATGAATGAAAGAATATTTATATAGCTTTGGGCAGCTTTCCAACCCGGTCTCAAAGAGAATCAGAGAAGGTCCTGCACCGTCACATTCCCTTCAATCACGCCATCCACGCCATTGCAATACGGGCAGATGCCCTGCTTCGCATGGAAATGATAGTTGCAAAGCTGGCAGTAATACTTCTTGCGGACAGACGGTGCTGGTGAAGCTGCAGAGGTAAAAGAAGGCTTCCGTGAACAGGAAAAGCATTCGTAACGCATCATGCCTCTTGCCAAAGACGGCACTTCCCTCGCTTCCAGCAGACTGACGGACTTGCCGCAGCGGTTACAGGGGACGGTGACGGTCATGGTTTGCTGGAAAGAAGAAGAAATATAAAAAAATGCTGTTGTCGCCGCAAAGAAAGAAAAACCTGATTGATGAAACGCGAGTAAAGAGAAGCGATACGGGTTGCCAAACCACAAAAACCTGCCAAAACCTTAATATAACTTCTTTATTTATCTTTCATCCATGCAAACCATCCTCAAAGAGGCTTTAACAAAAATAAAACCGACTAAAGCAGAACAGCTCCGCTTCAAAAAAGCCGCAGAAGAGTTCCTGAAAAAGCTCAACGCCAAGCTAAAAGATGCGCACGCTATTCTCGGTGGCAGTGGGGCTAAGGGAACATGGCTTTCAGGGAACCATGATATCGACATATTTGTGCTTTTCCCGCTGCAAAAGTACCGCAAAGAGTCGCTGCGGCTTTCTGACCTGCTGGAGTCCAGCCTTAAAAAAGTATTTCCAAAACAAAAAATAGAGCGCCTGCATGGCAGCCGAGATTATTTTCAGCTCCAGTATCAAAACTGTGCTTTCGAAGTGATGCCCATCCTGAAGATCGGCAAAGCGGCACAAGCTGTGAATATTACCGATGTTTCCCCCCTGCACACCAAATGGGTGAATGCACAGGCCAAAAAAATAAAAGATGACATCCTTCTGGCCAAGCAGTTCTGCAGAGCCCAACGGCTCTATGGGGCGGAGTCGTATATCACCGGCTTCTCCGGCTATGTGCTGGAAATTCTTACGGCAGCTTCTGGATCTTTCGAAAAACTGCTGCAAGCTGCCCAGCGCTGGGAGATGAAAGACGTGATTGACGTGGCTCACCATTATCCGAAAAAGAACGTTTTTTTTGAGCTGAACCAGTCAAAATTGCGATCGCCCCTTGTGGTCATCGATCCCGTCGATCCGAAACGCAATGCGGCTGCGGCTCTCTCGCTCGAAAAATTCCTGCAGTTCAAGAAGGTGGCACGGGCATTTTTGCGCCAGCCCACTGTTTCTTTCTTCACCCGGGAAGCGCTCTCACTGCAGCACCTGAAAAAGCGTGCCGAGAAAGAGAAAACCAATCTGGTTTTCCTGAGCGTTGCCCCCCTTCGCGGAAAAGAAGATGTGGTCGGCATGAAACTCGTGAAAGTATATGATTTCCTGAAGAAACGGCTTAGCCCTTTTTCCCTGCAGGAATCTGGTTGGGATTGGGATGCTGGTGAAGAAGCACGGTTCTATTTCTTCCTCAAGAAAAAAATGCTACCGGCAGCCGAGGAAAGAAAAGGGCCGCCACTCGAGTTAAAAGAAAGCGTTGCTGCTTTCAGGAAAAAATATCCAAAAACCTTTGTCAGAGATGGAAAGATCAGGGCTACTGTTGCTTTCCCTCACCCTGACATCAACAGTTTTGTTGCCGAAACGCTCAAAGATTCGTATGTGCAAGAACGGCTACAGCGCATCAAGAGCGTAACTATTCTCTGATAAAGACATGAATTGCTCATCGCAATAAACTATTTATAGGGGAAATTCTCTGAGAAGCAGCATGAACGGCGTCCGGGCAAAATGCAGAGTATGCGGCGATGAAGCCTTAGCAGACCAGTTTAAGCTGCACCACGACTTACGGCAGATGGTCTGCCCCAGCTGCTTTACCGGCAAGACGGAGCAGAAAAAAGCCAAAAAAGAGGCCGTTCCCCCCAAGCCTGCGGGCTGGGATGCCGAGGATGACTACTTGGAAAAAGCGGCGCGGATGCGGAATCGGGAAGATGTTCGAGGGACTTTCAAGAAAATCCCGGGCACAGCACAGGTACAATACACGTGCTTATGCTCCTATGCTTTCAAATACGATCCCTTCCGAAAAATACCGAAAACCTGCCCGTACTGCAATCAGGAAATTCCCCGATTGAAAACGTTCTCCCTCTTATAATCATAAGAACTCCCGTTGTCAAAAGTCGGCAGGGACCACCAGTCAAAGACAGGTGGCATGTTCGCTTCGCTCACCCAGCCGACCTTTTGATCATGCTCAAAAATATACTGCCTAGAATCTCGCAGGGTGGACATTGTCCACCGGTCAAATAGACCGGTGGTATATTTTTGACATATCAAGAAGCTTATGAGGTTTTAGTTATGCACTACGAACACGCATTGATGAAAAAGCCGGCCTATTCATTGGCACAGGGAATCACTACCCAGAGTCTCGACCAACCCCCCGTTTACGAAAAAGCCATGCAGCAGCATCGGGGATATGAAACCGCTTTGAAGGCGTGTGGCGTTACGCCAGTAGTGCTCTGGGAAACTCCCGAATATCCGGACAGCTGCTTTGTGGAAGATACGGCCGTGCTGACGGATACGGGCGCAATTATCTCTTCTCCCGGCCATTCCCACCGAAGAGGAGAAGAAAAACAGCTAGAGCGCCTACTGAAAATAGAGATGCACATCTGGGGAAAGATTAGAGGGCCGGGAACACTGGACGGCGGCGATGTGGTACGCACGGAAGAGCAGTATTGTATTGGCCTTTCCCAAAGAACGAATGAAGAAGGCGCTTTGCAGCTCCGAAATATTCTTGAGAAACTCGGCTATCGGACAGCGCTGATTCCGGTGCCGCAAAACGTGCTCCACTTGACGACGGGCTCCGGCTACCTTGGCGAGAGAACTATGCTCTGCATCCCTGAATTTGCGGAGGGCTTTCGGAGAGCCGGATTTAAGCCGATGGTTGTCGATGAAGATGAACGCTATGCGGCGAATGTATTGCTGGTGAATGGGACGGTGCTGATGCCGAAAGGATTTCCGAAAACGCGGCAGAAAATAGAATCGCTGCACGAACGGATTAAAGAATTGGAGATGTCTGAATTTGAAAAACTGGACGGCGGCATAACGTGCTTGTCGCTGCGGTGGTAAGATGACGGAGAAAAAGAACAGAACTTGGGAAGCTTGATTCTCACGGAAGAAGCAGCTCTGCAGATGAAAAGCCTGTGCGAAAAGAATGCCATCCTGCCGAGGGAGGGAGCCTATGAACTCCGCTTCGGTGTTGCCGCCGGTGGCTGTGCAGGATTTCAATATGTGCTGGAACCGTATGAAAGTCCTCTCGAGGGAGACAGTGAATTTTTCTTCTCGGATCTCGGCGTGAGAATATATGTAGGCGAAAAGAGCTTTCAGTTCCTGCAAGGGACACGGATTGATTACCGCCAAGATTTTTTGGGAAGCAGTTTTATGTACGAAAATCCCAACATGCAGGAAAGTTGCGGGTGCCAGACTTCTTTCTCGCCGAAGAAATGTTGCTGATGCTTGTTAATTGGTGTTAAACTCTCCCGAGAGGGATTGAATTTTAGTGCAACGTTCGGCGAAGCCGAAAAATCAAAAGTCCGCCGTAGCCTGCCGTTCAGAAAGTTATTAAAGAGAAGAGAATTTACTATTAAGGGGAAGCCTAAAAATAACTTGCTAAATTTTAGATAAAGTATAGTTCCATTTTGGATTTATTGAATGTTCATTAATCCTAATTTTCTTAAACTCTTTTTCTAAGACTTTTT
>JAUYQE010000022.1 GCA_030695605.1 Nanobdellota archaeon | reverse complement strand
AGAAAGCTCTTCAGATTCATCGTGTGAAAAAGCAAAATACCCCAGCAAGCCACCAAGGGCAAATGTGGCCACAGGAAGGCTTCTTTTGAAAGGACCAACCCGACTAGCTTTACCACTTTTTTCGGCAGGAGAACCGACCTCTACTATTTCTCCGGTATCGAGAATTTCTCTCATTTCACCCAGGTGCTGCTCCTGGCTATCAAAAATACCATGCATACGCTCCAACCGTTCATCGAGCTGTTCGATAAGCCTATAAGCAAGAGAGGAGCAATAAATATCATACGTTTCCCCATCTATTTGCCTAGTGCCAATCGCTTGGGCAGGGGGGTATAAGTGATCCTCATAGGTAACAACTTTTCTTTCTACCATTTCATCAGCAGCACGGCTTTCTGGGGCACTAGTAACGCCCTCAGCATTTTCAACAAAAGCCTGCGCCTGAGCAGCAGAAAGCATCTCCCAGTCTGGGGTTCCATCAGTTGAGGTATTGTGTGATGCCATAATCAGAGTATTCGTAGTTACCACTTAAAAGTGTGGTGTATTTAAAAATCTTTTGGCTGGTTGCTAACTAAAAGTAGTAATTCTCTTGCCACGCACTAACCGCTACCCGCTCATTCTCCCGCTAAAATATTGAACCTTTCACCCCAAGAATCGTGTCACAATCTGATACACGATCCCCAGCGAGAACAGCAGAATCAGGAACCCCCCCAAAACGTAATGCTTTCGTAAAGAATATTCCGGCTGCCTATCACCCAGCACTTTGGCTTTCCAGTACATCAGCGTGATAAGAATGCCGTCCATCCCTCCCGCCAAAGCGCCCGTAACGCCCAGCACGGCAATAAAAGTGGTCAGCTTGAAAAGCACCATCAGCAAAGGCAGGGAAAAGGTCAGCAGCAAAGCCACCATCCGGGAAAAGCGATAATCATATTGATAGACTTCCACCAAAGCGGTGCTTAACGTCAAGAACGACGTGAACATGGACAGCACCGCCAGCAGATTGGCAAAGAGCCCTAGCAAAGGATGGCTATACAATTGCAGGGCAATAGTCGCAATGCGCTGGTTGGGCTCCAGCAGTTCAAAGTTGTCTAAGCCTACCGTTCCGACGACGAAGAATGTAAAAAGGATGTACAGAAAAATGGGGATGATGGACGCCGTAATGATGACTTTCTTCATCAGCTGTTTCTTCTCGCCCAGCACTTCCTGCACTACGGGAATCGCCGGCGAGCCCATGAACGCAAACAGGATAACGCCGTACGGCAGGAACAGGAAGGGGATATTCGCCACACTGAAATTGCTCTGCTGGATGCTGGGAATTGAAAGGATGCCAATCAGAACGATAACCCCCAGCAGCAGCAAAATCAGAAAGAGTTCTGCTCGTCCCGTTGCCCGGATGCCTTTATGCACGATAGCGACGCCAATGACAAAGAAAATGAGCGTAAAAATGAGGGGTGCCCCCACTTTAAGGATGGCATGCAATGCCGCACCTTCTCCGATAAGATACGCCGTCAAAGCCCCATAAATAGAGATAAGCATGGATAAGGTCATGAAAACCCGCCCCGTTTTCCCCAGATATTTCTCTGCATACCCCGTCAGCTGATGCTGCTCCTTAGTCCGTAACACCATTTCCCCAGCAAAAAGATTGAGAAAGACAAAAGCCACGCCGAGAAGCAGCATGAGGAAAAAGCCATATAGCACGCCCGCTTTCGCCACCACATACGGAATGCCCAGAATACCGGCGCCGACAATCGTACCGAGTAAAGTAGCCACGCCCATCCAGAAGATACTTTTCTCAGAGAGCGAACGTGGCTCACCTCTTTTTTTGAACATCGAATAATAGAAGGAAAAGAGAGTATATAATGGTTTTTGCGAAATTGAAAAATGGGGACGCTGGGATTTGAACCCAGATCAACCGGTAGCCCCTGTTGGAAATCAGCTTGTCATGGCCGTTATGGCTCAATGCTCCACTACTGGAGCCGATGGTACTAGCCAGGTTATACTACGTCCCCGTACTGCTCCAAAAAAATAACCAGTTTCTTAAACCTTTTGCCGTTCTCTCAACTAAAAATTTATAAAGGATGCTCTTTCCAAGAACGTCAGTATGAAGATTCCAAAAACCAAGCGGCGCTTTTGCCCAACCTGCAGGAAGCACACCGAGCAGAAAGTGAGCCAGAACAAGAAGCGCAATCCGAGCTCTCTCAAACGGGGATCAAAATATCGCGCGCGCTTGCGCGGCGCGGCCAGAGGCACCGGCAATTTAGGAAGATATTCCAAGCCGGCGGTTACCAAATTCAAGCGGGCGGGTGCCAAGAATACCAAGAAAACAGATCTCCGGTACACCTGCACCGTCTGCAAGAAAACCAGTTCGCAACGCTACGGCATTCGCGCCAAGCGCGTGGAGTTGATCTAAGATGGAAACCACACCAAAAAGCAAGTTTGTAAAAGTCCGCTGCTCCAAATGCAAAAACGAGCAGATTATCTTTGGCAACGCCAGCAGCATCGTCCGCTGCTTAGTGTGCGATAAAGAGCTGGCGTATCCCACCGGTGGGAAGTCACGGATTTCTGCACGGGTATTGGAAGTGCTGGAGTAGAGAGTTTCGTTTTCGCTCTAGGCTTGATGCGATTTCCTGATTCTCTGAGCAAACATTTTTAAAGAAGATAAAGAAGAAAAAAAACATGCTCTACTCCCGAAAAGGCTTCCCGGAACAGGATGAGATTCTGCTCTGCAAAGTCACCAAGATGTTTCCCAATTCGGTGTTCGTCGATCTGCTCG
>JAUYQE010000005.1 GCA_030695605.1 Nanobdellota archaeon | reverse complement strand
TGAGGATATTCCCGCAGCTGGGGCACTCGAAGCGCGCCGTCGTGACGTGCGGGCGGACTTCTGTCTTATTGCGGACAATGCCTTCCATCCAGAGGAGCTTGTTTAAATGCTTGCTGCGAATCTCGCTGATCAGCACTTTTTGGGACTCCGGCAGGCCGCGGAAGCGGATAACGAACTTATCGGTCTTTTTGGGCAGGTCGAATTCTTTTACTGCAACCTCAGCTGCTTTGAGCAGCTCTTCGGGCTTTTCCAGAATCTCTTCGGTAATTTCTGTGTTGAATTTAATAAGCTCAGAGAAATCCAAAGCCAGGAAAGAATTTCCTTTTCTTACTGCTTCCAGCAGTTGGGGGTAATAATTCTGTTCGATAAATTCCCGAAAGACCCGTATCTGCTCTTCGACTTCCACAGACCAACCCCCTCTTCTTTACGAGATTTTCTCCTATATTAAATTATAGGTTTTCGGATGGAGATATACATGAAGGCTATGCCTTCGGTATATAATGGTGGCTAATACTGTTCGAAATTCATGACCACCACCCTATTTTGAGAGAAAAACCAAAGCCAAGCAGCCTCAAAAAGCAGGCCACCCGGTGAGCGTCTCGTGAGACTACGGCTTCTTGAGAATGCTTTTCAGGTTCTCAATCAGCTTGTCCGTGGCTTCATGCACGGCCTGTTCCGTTTTGGTTCCCGTGCAGACAATTTTTCCATTGCTGAACAAGAGGAACGTTGCGTTCGTCCCTTTGAGCTTGTGCACCAGACCGGGAAACTGCTCCGGCTCATATTCCGTATTGGGAAGCTTTATCCCCAGAATATTGAGGTTTAGGTCCATGCCAATGCTACCGGAAGCCACAATGTTCTGAACCGCGATTTTAGGCTTGATGGTGACATGGATATTAATCTTCTTTAGGCTGCGGATAATGCTCTGGATGCTTCTTTCCACATCTTCCAGTGTCCGGGCACCTGTACAGACGACCTTGCCGCTGGAAAAGATAAGTGCAGAAGTTTTGGGGTCTTTTATTCTGAGCACTAAGCCGGGAAATTGTTCGGGATTGTATTCCGTATTGGGCAGTGTGGCTGCCATCTTTTCAAGGGGAATGTCTTTTTCCAAACCGGTAGAAACGACGATATTTACAATCTTGATTTCTTTCTTGGTTTCTTTTCCTTTAGCCATGCCTGTTACCCCCTAAAAGTTCGTTGGTTTAAAAAGACGAGGAGAGTTTTTAAACATTTCCTTTATAAATTTCATTTCAGTTTCCTACGTATTGGTCGTAGAGCGCAAAAGCCTCTTCTGCTGAACGGGCTTTTATGAGAGCTCTTCCGTCTGCAAAAAGGGTGATATTCTCTCGGTGGAGGGCTTTTTGTTCGTGATGGACGGCTCCTATCTTTTCCCAACGCCCTTTTATGAGGGCTAAGTCTTTCTTTTTTCCAGAGATTTGGTACTTTTGCTCTCCACAAAAGCGGAGGAGCAGAGCTTCTTCTTTCTTTTCTAAGGCGGGATACGTGCCCTGGCAGGCCGGGCAGTTTTTCTGTCGTTGTATAGTAAGGGTTTTTAGATCAAGTTGCCATATGTCAAGGAAATAAAGCTTCGGCGGAACGTCGTGGTTCAGCAGTATTTTAAGTGCTAGGGTCGCTTGCAGGCTGGCAATGATGCTGGTGGCGGTATTCAGCACTCCTGCTGAGGCACAGGTCTCCACATCGGCCTTTTCTTTGAGAAAGCAGCGTAAGCAGGGCCCGTCAGGAAAGAGCGGCATGACGTAACCGGCAGTTTTTACTGCGGCGGCATAGATCCATCTTTTGCTCTCTTTCTTGCAAAAGTCGTTGAGAAAAAAGCGCGTTGAGAGATTATCAGTGCAATCCATGATGATATCGGCATTCTTCAAAAAGGGGGATGTTGCCGTGTTTAGATGGATGGCTTCTGCTTCGATTCCAATGGAGCGGTTTATCTTTCTTAATCGTTCTTCTGCTGCCCGTGCTTTGCTTTTTCCTATATCCTCTTCGGCATACAAAAATTGCCGTGGCAGGTTGCTTTCTTCGACGACATCCCGATCGATGAGGATCAATTTTCCAACGCCTGCCCGGGCCAGCAATTCCGCTGTTACGGTTCCCAAAGCCCCCAAGCCGACGATGGCCACTTCTGCCTGGGCAAGTTTTTTCTGTCCCTCTGCTCCAATCTCTGGCAGGACCAGCTGCCGGGCATAGCGTTCAGGGGGCATGGAGCACCTCTTGCAAAGCGCAGGCCTGGCAAACCGTCTGCCGGGCTGGCTCTCCGCACCGCTCGCACGCCTGGGGATGCGTCGTGTCTTGCCGGGCTTTTTCTTTGAGCAAAGGCAGAATCTCCAGGAAGGAATTGACGATGCTTTGTTTTGTTCCTTTATATCTCCCTTCAAAATCATTCAGAAAATCTCGGATGGCTATACGAAACCCTTCCCGGGCATTCGGGCATTCTGCAAAGTTTACGGTGAAGCCTTTCAGGAAAGCATATAGCCGGGTTTCTTTTTCCGTGCAAAAGTATAACGGCTTGACCCGTGGCACGAAGCCTTCACGCTCTTTGATACCGCTCTTCGGCCCTAGAGATGCGGCTAAGCCGACATTGGCTTTAAACATATTCATGAGAATCGCTTGTGCTTCATCATCGAGGTTGTGTCCCGTCACCAGCTTGGTGGCTCCCGCCTCCCGGGCGTGTCGGTTTAAGAGAGATCTTCTCCAGACGCCACAGATGGTGCAGGGCTTTTTCTTGGTATCTTTGTTAATTTTCGGGTGGGCTTCATCGAGAGTGGCTCCCCAAGCTTCCCGAAAGCTTACTTTTTTGAGTTCAATCTGTTGTTTTTTGCAGAACATCTCAAGGTCTTTCAGCGTATGTTCCCGATAGCCGGCGATGCCTTCATCGACGACGAGGGCAAAAAAACGGCTTGGAAACTGGTGTTTCTTGAGGAACTTTTTGGTGAGATACAGAACAGTGAGCGAATCTTTTCCTCCCGAGGCCGCGATGCCAATTGTATCCTTTCTGTTCAGGAGATCATGCTTTGTTATCGTCGTAAAGACTTTCTCTTCAAAATAGCTAAGAAAGTGATTTTTACAAAGCTCACCATGCTGGAGGGCTATTACCGCTTTTTCCGCACATTTGTGGCAAGCCATCTTCATCCCCCCGAAATCACGCTCAGCAGCTGTATCTCGTCGTTATCGTTAAGAATTTCGTTTTCCGTCAGCACATCGTTATTTCTGACGACAATGACCGCTTCCGGGCTGACATTTATCTGCTGAAGAAGATCGAAGACTGATTTTCCTGCAAACGATAAGTGTTCGGTAGCCCGCTTTCTCTCGTGGATGACCGTGATGTTCATGCTCTGCTCCCGAACCCTAGTGGCTCGAGAAGACTCTCTTTTTATATTTGTTTTATAAATCTTTTTAAAGGAATGTGCCTCTCTTCAGGTTATGCTCCCTAATACCTCAACAGACTTCGTGCTTCTGGAAAAAAACGCAGCAATCGAACAGCTGGCACAGTCTTTGGGCTTTTCCCTGGTGCTGTTTTCTGGGCAGGATTTTGTTCATCTCAGCGGGGAAAAAAAGACAGTGCTTCTCCAGGACCTAAAGAAAGCCCAGCAGCAGAAACTGCTCAGCGTCTATAAAGCCCATGATTCGGAAACGCTCCGTTTTGTCCTCGAAAAGACTCCCGCCGATATGGTTTATGGCCTGGAGCGGTTGTATGAACGGGACAGCTTTCATTATCCGAAAAGCGGCTTGGACCATATTCTCTGCAAGATCGCCGCAGAACGCGGTAAGACGATAGCTTTTGCTTTTTCTGACATCCTCAATGCTCAAGAAAAAGCTGCGCTGCTGCGCCGGATGGCGTTTAACATCCGCTTGTGCAAGAAGTATAAAGTAAACATGTTTTTTGGCAGCTTTGCGCAGCGCCGAGAAGAGATGCGTTCCCGGAAAGACTTGGAGACGTTTTTTCGGCTGTTAGAACACCTGCACTTTTAGGAGCTTTTTTCGGCGCAGCTTTTTTATAGTTCTGTTTTATTCTTTTTCTCTGAGAGGGCTTTGTGTCCTTTTCACTAAAGAAAATGTGGCCGAAAATAAAATACCCCAAACTCTTTCTCTTGGGATTTACTGTCGTTATCGCTTATTTTCTTTTTGCGGGACGGAATTTCTTGCCGATTCATACTTTTTTAGTAAAGCTCGGCTACTTCGGCACATTCCTAACAGGCATATTTTTTAGTTACGGTTTTACGGCGGCTCCCGCCACTGCCTTTTTGCTGATTCTCTCTCGCGAGCAAAATATCTTTTTTGCCGGAATCATCGCCGGTTTCGGAGCTTTGATTGGCGATCTGCTGATATTTAAACTGGTCCAGCATTCTTTTGCCGACGAGATAGAACAGCTCTCTCACGAAAAACCGTTGAACAGTCTGAACCAGAAGTTTCCCAAAATTTTGAAGAAGTATCTCCTGGTCCTCTTAGCCGGCTTCATCATCGCTTCCCCTTTACCCGACGAAATCGGCGTCTCTTTATTAGCGGCTACACGATTCATCTCGATGAAATTTTTTTTCATTTTTTCTTACATTTTAAACACTCTGGGAATTTTTATTATTTTAGGGATTGGCCGAGCCGTCTAATTCCCGATTTCCGCGGAAAAACCTTCACTCCCTACGCTTTTAGTTCAATAAGATTTAAGAAAAAGCTCCTGGCCCTCGGAACTCCATGAAAATATCTTTGGAGCAGATGCTCTTCACCATAGCGCTCGCGGGAGCTTGTGGCGCTCCGCCCGGAGAGCCCTTTGAGGAAACGCCACCGATAGAAAGACGCTATCGCTCTTTTCCTCATGAGGAAGGGGGGGAAGACGCTCCTCCCGAAGAACACCAAAGAGAACATCTCTTTCAGCCTTCTCCGGACTGTAAAGAATATGCTCACACTGGAATTGATCTCTCTGCTGACGACTTTGCTGGCATTTCCTGTTTCCCAGTCAACTACTCATTCCTGATTCCTGCGCCTGGCGTGCAGTTGCGCTTTCACAATGCTTTTGGCGAAGTCGATCCCTGCCACGACGCTTTCTATTTTGGGCCTGCTTCTCTTGCCGGGTTTTTACCCGGGGAAGGCTCTTTTTGTTATGCAACGATTTCCCCCGAAGCCGAAGATTGCCTTTGCCGGGATGAGCCCTGCCAGCCGTCGCAAGGGCACCGCGGCTGGTATCAATGTGGTTCGCCAGACTGGTTTTGAGGCTTTGCTCATTTTTCTCGCAAAGCTTTATAAATAATTTGCTTCTTTACAGTGGTAATGAAAAGATTAACGGGATTAGCTGCTTTGCTTTTGGGTGGAGCTTTGGCGTGCATGGACGAGACTCTTCCTGCCCCTTCTGCCGAAGACCCTTCCTGTAAAGAGGGTCGGGTGTGGTATGAAAGAACGTGTGTCGATCCTTCAGAAGTTTCTCAGGGAGAAGCCCCTTCTCCTGAACATTGCCAGCCCAGCGCGGAGCAGGTGTGTCTCGATGGGCACGTCTTTGGTGTTGATAGCTGCGGCATTTGGGAAGGAGAGCCCAGGAGAGCCTGTCCGCTCCCGCAGCCTTGTTATGAAGGGGCTTGCACTCCTGGCGAAGAGCTGTTCTGGGACCCTTTTGAAATCTCTCTGGACCGCTGGCATGTTAAAGGCGATACTCAAGCTGTTTTGGAAGACGAGAGTGATGTTCTCCGCATGTCCGGCGGCTCCATCGAATCCCGACAACCTTATGACCGCAGCCTTATAACTCCGCAGAGCTCTGTTTATATTGAGTTTGTCATGCGTATGGATGATCCGCAAGGCATATTTAGCAATCTCTGCTCTATTCAAGCGGACGGGCAAGCAGACCTTTTTTTTGATTTGTATAATGAAGGGCCCATCGCTACGGGCATCGATACCCGGGAATGGCATCTCTATGCCATGCGTTATGATGATATCGGCGATCAGAAAGTCCAAGTCACTTTGGCAATCGATAATCGGCAAGAGTTTCTTCTGCAACAAGTCCTCCCACGGGAAGTCATAGGCAATCTGGCTCTCTTCTGGTGCTGGCGAGACTATGAGGGCAGCACTGCCAATACCTGCTGGCTAGACTACGTATTGCTTCTGCAGGTTCCGCGGGAACAGTAGTCATCCTTGTTAAGAACCTATCTCGGTAGGCGTTTAGCAGCCTAAGGTCGAACGCCTGCGATTAAACAGCAAGGGCGTTGCGAGGGGTTGCTCCCTACGGGAACGCAGCCCCCTCTGATTTATGCAACGAAGCGTTCGAAGCTGCTAAACGCC
>JAUYQE010000122.1 GCA_030695605.1 Nanobdellota archaeon | reverse complement strand
GTGGGCCATATCCATGGCCTTTGGAAAGTAAAGCCTAATATGGTTAATGTGGGAGTTGATGCCTGGCATTTTTGGCCGGTTTCTGAAGCAGAAATTCTCTTTGTGTATGATGGCATAAAAAACCATTACGATGGGCACGTTTTCGTGCATTGTCAAAAAGGCACCTGAAATGCCCCAGTAGTTTTTTAAAGAAGCCTTTATTTTTCTCTCTCCATGCCTCCGTCGTCTAGCCTGGATATCACGTGACCAGAGAGGACGCGAGCTTGCGGTCTGCGGGAAAAGCAGGGTAAGCAGCTTGAAACCGGGGTTCAAATCCTCGCGGGGGCAGTATAAAAAATGTATAATGCCTATCGTTAATTCCTGTTAAGTTCAATCCGCCTACGCCTGCCTTAATAAAATCTTTGCTATCTTTTCTATTTCTTGAGAAGAGAATTTAATCCTTGATTCTTTATTTAATATGTAATTATCTAATTGATTGACTTTTAAAACAGGAACTGTTGGATTGTCACAACGCAAAATTACATTATCATGGGTAAAAACCACTATTCCTTCTACCCATATTCTTAATGACTTACTAAATATATTTTTTGATTCAATATAGAGGACTTTGAATAACCCTCTTTTTTGGAAGAAAGATAAATTTTTCTTTAAGAATTCTTTAGAGTGTTATCAACTCTTGATATTTCCGCTTTATATTCATTCACTTTTTTTCCATTTTTCTCATTTCTTAGAGAGCTTTCGCTAGCTCTCTACGCCTTAAAGTAACCAGTTGGTATAGATTGAACGCCATCAATTTGAACATTTCTTTTATGGAAACTCTGGTGAGATTTTTCACGAATGTTTCCCCTCCGTGAAATACGCGTTTCACGACGCTAAATGGCCGTTCTCCTGGTGCTCGTATTCTTGATATTGCTTTGTTCCGTTTCAGTTCTCCACCATTAAGCTTTTTTGCTTTCGTTGCACGCTTCATTGTTTTGTCTATCACCTCGGGAGACATGGGCTTACCAACATATCCTTTATCCCGGAAAGCAGAAATATCACCTGCTTTGACAAGATCAACATTTCCATCATGCAGAGATGCAGTCGTAACTTCATATTCTCTGATGAGGTGATGGTCCACATCGAGTTTGACGTGGTCTTTATACCCAAAATGTACTTGACCATGTTTGACAGAAAAAGTTGCATCTTTGTCTATGTGCTGTTCTTGTTTTTTTGTGTAGGTAATCGCTTCTCCTTTTTCTTTTGCTTTCTTTTCTTTATAGTACCTCTTCCGCCCTAAATCTGCCTCGATAAACGAGGCATCTTGAATTACTCCTCTCTTAATGGTATACCCTTTTGTGTCGAGTTGTCTTTGAAGTTCTTTCCATATTTTTGGCTCGATACCCGCCAAAATTAGCTTTTCTCTGATTTTCCATATTGTTGAAAAATCAGGAATACTTTCTGGAAAACCGAGAAAGTTCCGGAACGAAAGTCTATCATGAACTTGAAACTCAAGTTCGGGGTCGCTAAGCCCATAACAAGATTGAAGTACCATGGTTCTTACCACCAACACTTCATCAGTGTGTGGTCTTCCTCCTATTTCTTTATCGTCGTAGAAAACGCTTTTCACCATTGACCTAAAACACTCCCAATCGATTTGTTCTTTCATGAGTGAAAGTCTATCACCTAATCCTTTAACTTTAACATATTGTTCTTTCAGAATAAATTGGTTAAAACTCATAGATATCACCTCTATGACGAGAAAGAAGAATGTTATAGACTATAAATATTGTGAAACGGGGGGGTTATTCAAAGTCCTCTATAGAGAGTTTTGAAACCATTTCACAAGTTTTTCCACGCTTCTTCATCATCTTTACTCAGCCAATCCTTCGCCAAAATTCTCTCGCAGGCAAATGCAGTGATCATCTTTTCTGTCTCCCTAGAACTGATGCATATCCCAAAAAGAGTATTGTACTTTCTCTTTCTGGAGCAGGGCATGGAGCGGTGCCTGCTGCTGCTGAGGGACTAAAAAGATATTTGAGCCCAATTTCTTCCCTTGTGCTTCATACAGAAGCCCGTGCTCCTGATATGCTTTTTCTTTTCGGCCGAACAACTGCCGGGTAAGGCGAAGGTAGCGCTTTTTCTCTTTGGGAAGCGTAAGAACGAACAGCACCTGCCTTTCGCCGGGCAGCGATGGCGTTTTCGGCGCATAGAGCAAAAGGCTTTCAGCAGCAATGCTCGTTTTGAGCTCCCATTCCTCCAGGACTCCCCCTTGAATGGAGAATGGATACGTGCAGCCAAGCTGTTTCCATTTTTCATAGTCTTGCGACTGAGAAAAACGGAGAGCAGCAGCTTTAGCACTTCTTTCAACCTCTTTGCTATTGGAGCAGTCAATGAAGAGGTCAATATCACTCTCTTTGCCTAACTCTCCACGAACGGCAGATCCGTAGAGATAAATGCCTCTGATGGTTTTTATGGCGGTTTGGTCTAAGAAGAAGAAGCTCAAAAAATTCTGAACATATGCTATCGCCCGGCCTGTTTGTTTACGCAATTTCTTCACCCCACGCTTCCAATTCTTTTTTGATGAGGGTATGCAGCCTCTGAAAAGCCTTGAGGACCCCTTCAAGGGCCTCCATTCGTGGTTTTCCATAGATCAGCTTATTGCGTTCTTCTTCTATAACGTAAAGCAAAGAGAGAATCTCCTGTTTGTGGGGGAAGTCAATGCCTAATTTCCTTTCCGCTAAAGGCTTCATTTTCTGCTCGGGCCTGGGCTGCTTGAACCATTCGTGCTTCAGCATCGCCCCCGAAGATATTTTTCCTAAAACGTGAAGGTATAACTCCAGCAGTTCTATTGAACAGGCAGAAGCATGAAAGCCCAGGGTAACGGGGCGCCGTTCTTTGCCAATTGCCAGAGCATCTTCTACTTCTTGCAGATGTTCTTCAATGTGCTGTTTGTGTATGTCTCTAGAGGCCATAGTGGAAGAAAAGTTCCAAGTTTATTTAAATTTTTTGGAAGAAAAGTTCCAACAATATTGGGTGATCCCATTTGCAAAAGATACTTATTTAAAATAATATTTACTGCGAGAATAATGGCCATAACCAGAAGAGCTTTCCTCCAGCAAACAATCACGGTAAGCGCAGCTCTTCCTTTCTGCTTTCCAGAACGCCCTGTACTGCTGACGGGCTTTGAGCCGTTTGTCGGCTCCCAATACAACCCGACAAAAGATGTGGTGGAAGCAGTCGCAACCGGAGAAACGGTCGATCCCCTGATTCTTCCCGTTGCTTTTCGGACGGCAGCAGACCAGGTCATAGCGTATATGGAGCGGCAAAAGCCGGCACTTGTTCTGAGCTTAGGGCTGAAAGGGGATCCTTTCATTACCATAGAACAGCGAGGGCGGAATATCATGGACGGCTGGGCAGCAGATAATACCGGCTATCGAGCCCGGCGAGAGCCCATCTTTCCTTCTGCGCCAGAATACGTGCCGAGCCCCTTTGATGCCCCAGCTTTGGCACAGCTCTTGGAGCAAGCCGGGCTTCCCGTGCGCCTTTCAGACAATGCAGGAACTTTTGTCTGCAATGATCTGGTCTATCGGGTAAACCATTACATCCAGGAACATGATCTTCCTACGCCTTTTGTCTTCTTCCACATTCCCTGGACTACCAACTATACGGAAGAACACCATGGCCGGGGAATACCTTTTTTCCGTTATTATCAAAGAGTACCGTTAGAAGAGGTTGTGGCAGCAGTCCGCCTGACCATTGCAGCTTTAACGTAGTTTTTAGGCTAGCCGAAAAAGAAGCCAAAAATTCCAAATTCCTGCATAAGCCTTTTATAATTTAGGCTCTTTTTAACCTCAGAAATGCGTTTTGCGTTGCTCTTATGGCAAACAAACTCGAGCAAGTTCTCACCGCCAGTGTTCTGGCTGCGGCTCTGGCTGCTGGCTGCGCCGGCCCGAATCGGACGACGTACTATGAAACCACCGGCTTTACGCCGGATCGGCAGGATGCGCGAGGTGTGAATACGTTCGGAGCAAGCGACGATTTCCGTTATGGTTTAAGCATAGAAGCTGTTGCAGAAACCGAGCGGCGAACTTCTGCTGATTATAGCCTTCTTCCTGGAGCTTTCATCAGCTATCAGCAAGTTCAGGACACGAGTGAAGTTCGCCTGTTGCCGGAGCTGCGGTATCTGCTTCATCGGGCAATTGCACAGTCACCAGAATCAGAACCAAAAGAAATTGATGCATTGTACGAAACTACTTTTGGGGTTGGTGTAGAAATAATCCCCATTTTCCGCTCTTCGACGATTGATCTCCAGGTGAATGGCGAAGAATATCCGCGCCTGGGAGTTCCGGGCTTCGGCATCGATGCTAATTTCTTCCTGACGTGGACGCACACTTTGGATCTGTACCTCTTCGAGCCTGCGCCCGTTACGGGCGTCATGCAATACCGGGTAAACGACGAGCTGGATGTCGATTTTGTCTGGGGCCTGGGATTGCGCTGGGGCGAGCCGGAACAGTAAAGAAAATTCTCCGACAAAAGCTTTATAAATCTCTCGAGAAAAACGAGTGCGGAGTATTAAAAAATGTTCTATACCGTCAAAGTAAAAGACCACATCCGGGTTCCGCCCAGCATGTTTGACCTGCCGCAGGCAGAAGCTATCCTCAAGAACATACGAGGAGCATATGATAATTATGTTTCCAAAGAATTGGGCTTTGTCATTACGGTCCTTTCCCTGGGCTCAGCCAAAGAAGGAGTCATCATTCCCGGCGATGGAGCGGGCTATTTTGAGACGGAATTTGAGCTGCTGACCTACAAGCCGGAGCAGAATGAGCTGGTGTTCGGGAAAGTCCGGGACATTACGGATTTTGGCGCTTTTCTCGAGATGGGGCCGGCAGAAGGCATGGTGCACATCTCGCAGAGCATGGACGATTTCGTGTCGTTCAGCAAGGAAAAAGTCCTGCAAGGGAAGAAATCCGGCCAGGTCCTCAAAGTCAATGACACCTGCCAGGCGCGCATTATCGCCGTCAGCTTTAAAGATATGAACCGGCCCAAGATCGGCTTGAGCATGCGCCAAGAGGGCTTAGGCAAGCTGGAATGGCTGGAGCAGCAGAAAGAGAAAGATGCAGCACCCGTAAATACTGAGGAAGAGAAAGGAAAAGAGAAAGGGAAAGAAAAATGAGCAAAAAGAAAGCGTGCAAACAGTGCAAGATCTTCGTCGAAGGGGATGCCTGCCCATTGTGCAAAGGCAACACTTTTACAACGAGTTGGCAGGGGCGCCTGTATATCGCTGATGCACAGAACTCGCTGATTGCCCAGAAAGTGGGCGTTACGGTCAAAGGAGAATACGCCATAAAAGTACGGTAAGCAAAAGAACAAACAACAAAAGCACACAAAAAAACATAAAAATAGGCGAAAGGAGAAACAAAAAAAATAAACGATACAACAACAGGAACACACCATGAAACTCACCATTGCCGCCAAAAAAGAAAACCCGCTCTTGCAGCGCACCGAAGTGCAGGCAAAAATGCTCTTCGAGGGAGCGACGCCGAAAAACATAGATGTTACTGCTGCGATAGCTAAAGCACTGTCTATTGATGTTCCGAATGTCGTCGTAAAGAAAATAACCACTACCTTCGGCAAGCAGGAAGCGCTGGCAGAAGCAGTGGTGTATCAGTCCCTGGAAGCGAGAAAGCGCTTTGAAGAGCTCACCAGCCAGGAACGGAAAGTGTTCGCAGAAGAGAAAAAGAAAGCTGCAGAGGCGGCAGTTGCTGCAAAAACGGCTAAGGCCGAGGCATAAGCATGGCAACCAAACAAAGCGGGGCAAAGAAAGCGGAGGGCAAAGGCAAAGCCCAGAAAGCCAAGAAGCCCGGCTGGAAAATTCAGAAATTGTATGATATTTCGAGTGACAAGCTCGTCCGCAAGAATCGTTTCTGTCCCAAATGCGGCCCTGGCATGTTCTTAGGGGCACATAAAGACCGCGCGGTGTGCGGGCATTGTGGGTATGTGGAGTACGCGAGGAAATAGACAGAGGCTCGACTAAGAATTATAAGTTCTCTACCGTACAAAAATCTGATATTTCTCTTTCCCTTCCAGTTCCGACAGAATTCTTTTTATGACCACTTGCCGCGGATTCGGCAGTAATTTAACCCGGGTCTTCAAATCATTGAAGTCTGCAAAAAGCTTCTCTTTGCGGGCTTCCAGAATTTCCACCATGTGCTTTTTCCCCAAGCCGGGCAAAAGCTCCAGCTGGTGCATGCGCATGCTCAGCGGCTGAGCTTTGTTGAAGAACGCAATGAACCGCTGCTCATCGCGGCTTATCAGCGTCTCGAGCGCATGGGGCAATTCGTTCTGCGCAGTCAGGGTTAACTTTGAGAACGGAATTCGCCCTTTGATATGATGAATCTCCTCTCGCTTGCCTTCACCGATGTACACATCCTGATGTGGCTGCAGAAATATGCCCCTCTTAGGGATGAGCTCCAGAAGCGTGATATGCTCTATTCCCAATGCTTGCGCTATGGGTGTCTTGAGAGCACTTTCCTCGAGAGGATAGCCGTGCTCGAGATGGTCCAGAACAATAGCCCGCTCCTCGCGGTCGGGGCCTTTGGTTTTTTCTGTTTCTTCCATTTTTTTGGGGCATTTCTTTCAATTTCATGAGTAAAGCTACTGTGCTTAATAAAAATTACGCTGGTAGAACAACCCTTTAGGTTGCGGCCGCTTTTTGCTCTTTAAGAACGTCATTCACCGCAGTGACGATGCTTTCTTGGTCTTTCTTGGGCATCGTCAGCGGATACGCCTGCAAGACGATTTTCAGCTCATTGACGGTCGTCGGCACAAAATCCAGAATTTTCTTGATGTGCTCCGTTTTTAAGCGGGTCAATTCCAGGCCGTGCAGCTTCTTTTCCAGCTGCTCTTGCTGCTCCGCAGTGAGGCGAACAAAAGTGGTAACATATTCTTTGGTCTTGTTCGACAGAAAGTTCAGTTCCGTATCCCGCTTTTCAATGGCTTCTAACGCACTATGTACCTCGACGAGGGAAAGCGGCTTTTCTTCAATAAATTGGGGGCTGACCATGGGCACTCTTGTTTTTGTTTTTTAGTTTGATGCTTATTTTTCTTTTGACTTTTCTTTTTTACTGCTTTTTGAGATGGATGGGATGGACAAAGAGGGATTTCTCTTTTCCGCCGTCCGTAATCTGGACCTCATAGCACTTACCGCGCTTCCCGCAGACCACGCCGGTCATCCCATGGAAGCGGGGAAAAAAGTAGCCATGCAACACGGCAGAGTTCAGGACCAGGGCCACGGAATCGCCAGTCTGCAGCTGCTGGAAGTACTGGCTGAGGGGGATCTTTCCTCTCTGGCGGAAATGCCGCTGCAATTTATAGCGGGTTTTCCGCTGCCGTGAACCCTTCCGTTTTACCATGAACCAAAAAACGACGGTTATTTTATAAACGTTTCGTGGACGAGTATGTGCATAGCTCATTTTTGGCTCGTCGACAAAAAGGTCATGATTTTCACTAATTGTAAACGCCCATTTATAAACCATCGACGACAGATCAGCTATGCACATACGTGGACAATCTTGATAATAGATGTACAATTATTTTGCGCAGTCAGGGGCGGTGCGACGGTCAAAATCTCAGCTTCACTTCGATTTTTTCCTGCTCGGGCTTCCTGAATGGAGCAACCCCTCCCTCGCTGCATGCCCCGACTGCGCAACCAAAGAGGGTTGCAAAATATTATTTACTTACCCCAGTCCATCCAGAATCTCATGCGCATTAGTCGCTTGCATCGCGTCCAATAACTCTCTATTCTCTTTGCGCAGCAGCAATTGCATGCGCAGCCGCTGCTTTTCCTGATTGCTGACACGAGCTAACTTGTCTGCCAAGATCAGGCCATAGGGATAGCCGAGAAAAACCGCATCACGGGACTGTTCGAGCAAAAAAGGAAGATGCTCCTGCTTTCCTTCATAGCGGAAAACGTGCTTGCTCTTTTCATGCAGTTTTACGAAGCTGGTCTGTTCGCTTTCCGCAACTGCATACTGCCAGCAGCCCGATGGGCCAAGCTTGTCCAGCAGCACGGCGGGATTGTGGCCATTTCGCGTAAAGAGTGGTGACGTTTTTGCCAGAGCACAGACGGAAGAGCCGAGCTGCTGCAGCAAAGCTTCCTCCCGCGGATAGGTTGCTTCCAACGTGCCGTCAAGAATGACGACATCCGCATCGGCTGCAACTT
>JAUYQE010000113.1 GCA_030695605.1 Nanobdellota archaeon | reverse complement strand
CCATTCCTGGAGATTTTTCAGGCCATTTCCTTAACGTCCGGTATGCTTCTCTCGAAGGTCCCGAAATCGATCGCAGTAAGCATCCGCACAGTACGTGGTTGGAGAAACGCCAGGTTATTGATGATCCGTACTGGCTTGCTGCGGTTGAGGCTGATAATGCAGCTGAGGACAATAAGCCTTTGTTGCGAGAATATGCAAATATTGTGTATGCCCAGCTATTGGAAAAGTATAATCGAACGATGGGAATGGGTTTCTTTCCAAGAAGTAGGACGGCGACCGATGAACTGCGGGCGTTGTTTGTGCGCAGTCTTGGCAACTACTCGAGCGCGGGTGGCGGCGGCGTCTTGAGCTGTGGCGGCTCGTTCCTCCGGGTAGCCCCGTCGTCGGATGCGCCCGTAGGGCGCCGCGCGTAATTTCTCCGTATCTAAAAAGAAAAATGACTCTCTCTTCTAGCGTTCCGGCATTTAAGCTCGTGCTTACAGAGGTTTAAACTCGACCCATCTTTCTTTCTCGTTGAAAATGACCAGAAATTTATCAAAAAGGTCTTTTCGTCCAATAATATAAAAGCCAATTCCCACCTCTCTTGAAAATCCTATTGAAGCCAGAAACTCTTTTCCCGCCAAAGCTACTTTTATTTTGTGAACAAAGACCTTGAGGAGATCGCCATCGCCGAGCACCATTTCTCTCGACTCTCCTTTTTCTAATTCTAAGCCCAGAATCTCAGCCACATCTGCATGAAAGAGGGAATAGCTCGCTCCCGTATCGACAAAAGCCTTGAATTCAACCCATTCGAGTTTGCCTTTTATTTTTATGGCGACGAGGGGTAGAAAAATGCCATCAGAATACTGGTAGGGGTACTTCATAAAAAAGTGATGGTCTCTTTTTTGGTTGGGACATAGGTGAGGGAGACGATCCTTTTTGGAAATTGTCCTTTTGCTTTTTTATATGCCTCTACGCTTGTTCTTCCCGAAGAGACGATCTCTTTGTTGATAAATGCAACATACTTCCCCGCGTATTTTTTCGGAATTTTTTTCATCTGTTTACAAAAGTGATGGGGCTATTTATACTTTTCTGGCGTACAGCAATCTATAATGGTGGAAATGTTTTTTCGGGAGCTAACCAAAGGAGGAGAGCTCTCAATCATTATCCACTCTGGGTGCCAGAATGAAACTCAAAGAAAGCTTATCGACAACTTTATAGTCCAGCTGCAGCGGATAATCGTTCGTGAAGCGCAGCGTCACTTTGTCAGCCAACTTGCTGCCGGCAATCATCTTCCGGAGGTATTCTAAAGAATATTTTGCTTTATGCTTGTCCTCACCGTCAACCCGGATGGAGGTATTTTCATTGGGCTGTATTTCAATAAAAGCTTTAGAGAGTTCTCCTTCCGCTTTCACGGAAAGCTTCTCCGGCTCGCCTAACAGCGTCACGGATTCCGCTACAACGCTGACATCTTCGATCGCATCAGCCAACTGCTGGGCATCCATCTCCACGCTGAACGGAAAGCGCAGTTCTGGCACCCGCTGCTCTTTGGCATCCGCTTCCAGAACGGGCACGGAAAAGGAGCGCCGCGTGGCACTTTTCAGGACGATCTTGAACTTGTTTTCTTCCGTTTCCAGCGTCAGCACATCGTCGCCCTTCGCTCGGCGGAGAATCTGGCGTATCTGATTGAGATTGACTGTTACCTCTTCCGTGCCGGAAACCTCATACTGCGTAAAGCAGCTGCTGAGCAGCTTGAAAACGACCATCGCCACGTTCGCGGGATCCATCGCCACCACTTCCAGCCCGTCGACCGTGGCTTTGAACTTGATTTCGCTCACTAAGTCCGAAATAATCGCTACACTTTCCTTAAAGTATTTTGGATCAGCGAGAACCAGTTTCATGACAAAGCCTCGAGCGGGATGTTCTTTATATAATTTGCTGTGTTCTACTTGCTAGTTGCAACCTTTTTCGTTCGCTCCGCTCGCAAAAGTTTGATTAAAACGCTCAGAGAACGGAGCTCTCTGGCATGCCAAAGGCTCCGCTTTTGTGCATTCTCTCTGGTGGGTCTCACTGCGTTCAACCCCCGATGAACTCTCTTCAGTTCATCGGGAAGGAGCATCAACGACTCTCTCCTGATTCTCTTCAGAAAATCTTACCCCACCACAAACCTTTTTCCGTCTTCCATGAGGTGCACATTCTTGTTCAGCTCATAGCCAAGCTCCACTGCCAGCCCCGCCATGTTATGGGCGTGCTCCTGGCCGGCATGCGACGGGATGATGTGCTGCGGCTTCAGCAAGTTCAGCATATCGCGATGGTCTTCCCGATAGGCATGCCCGGAGACGTGAATGTCGCGGAAAATGCGTACGCCCAGCGCTTGCAGCTGCTGCTCCAGCCTCTGCCGGTTCTCTTTGTTCAGCTCGACGGGGATGACCCCGCAGCTGAAGATAACCACGTCGCCCGTTCCAAAGCGGAAAGGCAGCTGCCCCCCTACCATTCTGGAGAGAATCGCTTTGGGCTCTCCCTGATGGCCCGTAACCACGAGAAGATATTTTTCTTTGCCGCGCTTGTCAATTTCTTTCAGGATCCGCTCCATCTTGTCTCGTTGTTTCACCAGCTGCACGTCTTTTTCAAAATTAATCAGCTGGATGCGTTCGCCGGCGCTCACGTATTTGGAGAGCGATCTGCCCAGGAACACAATCTTGCGGTTCAGCTTCTTTCCCAGCTCGATGATGCTCTTCAGCCGGGCCAAGTGGGAAGAGAACGTGGTCACGATCATGGCCTTTCCCTGCGCCTGCACGCCCAGCATGACATCTTCCAGCATCTGCTTGGCGACGGACTCCGACGGCGTTTTCCCGTGGATGTGCGGGTATAATGCCTCGATAATGAGCAGCAAAGGCTTTTCCTTTCCTAGTTGCTCCAGGCGCTCATAATTGGGCCGCTGCCCCAGCGTGGGATGGCGGTCGAACTTGTAATCGTTCGCATAGATGACTTTGCCATACGGCGTATGCACGACTACCAGAGCAGAATGGGGAATGGAATGCGTCACGTTCACCATCTCAATCATGATATTCTTGGACAGCCGGTATCGCGAGTTCATATTCACGCTGATAATCTTGTTGGGAAGGCGCATCCTTTCATCACGGATGATGCCTTTCAGCACTTCTGCCGTATACGGCGTGCAGACGATGGGCGCCTGGGGAAAGATCGAAGCCGCAAAAGGCGCCGCCCCCACGTGGTCAAGATGCCCATGGGAGGGCACGATGCCGATAACTTTGTCTTTCCAATCTTTGACAAGATGATAATTTGGAACGGCATTCACCTGCAGCAATTCTTCATAGCTCAGGGCGCTGATCTCTTCATCTTCCGTATAGCGGATATAGTTCTCCATATGGAGACCCATATCGAGAATGATGACTTCGTCATCCACTTTTAAAGCGGTAGAATTCTTTCCGACTTCGGAATAGCCGCCAATGGCACATATTTCAACGGGCATAATAATCAAACCTCACTGTATTTTTTGTTTTGTTTTTCAATTGAGAAGGATATTCCTTCATTATTTAAAAAGCTTTGGAGAAAGAAGAGCAGTAGTCAGCGTTCCTTCTTGAAATACATTACCTCTTTAGCGTATAATGACTCCCTTCAGGGTTTCGGACGATATTCATGGACATTTTGATATCCCCCCAAAGCTCCACCTAAAACCATTTTTTCAAATCTTCGGTCATCTTTTGTAAAAATTATTACATTCCCTTCTCCTATTATTTCAACAAGAAATCCATACAGCAAAAGCGCGTCTCTTACTGCGGCTGCTTTTCCACAGTCTTATTCCTGACAAATATGGTCTAAGGTTTTAGACGTTCTCTCATCAAACTTAATTGTAAGGTCCGTTATTTTTTCTTTCATGTTAATCGGTGGTATTTGTTCTATTTATCTCTTTTCTTTAAAAATATTTCGTTCGGAAAATGCAGACGGCAGGATCCTCACATAAGTGGCTTCACCCCTTATCAACCCCAAGCTCTTCGAGAAAAAGATGCGGACGGCAGGTAGACGAAAATCAAAGATTTTCGGACCTGCCTTACCGCTTTGACTCCGTTCATGCGGACGGCAGGATTCGAACCTGCGTAGGCACTAAGCCAATAGATGACTTACGATGAGTTTAGTCATTGCACTCACCTGAGCACTCATCACTCAAATGCCTTGAGTCTATCCCGTTTGGCCACTCCGGCACGTCCGCACGACGAATACGGAAGATGGCTGTTTTTTATATCTTTCTGTCAATTTTTGTTCCCATCACTGTTGTGGCGGAGGGCGGCTATTTTCATATAAAATAGCCTTGCGCGTCCCCAGTCGCGCCCGCACCACGATGGCGTGCGGTGAGCCGGGGGTCGCCCCATTCGGGGTGGCGAATAGGGCAAGACAACGTCTTGACCGTCGCACCGCCACCTGTGGCGCTCATGAAGAAATAATACGATGCTTTACGGAAAAACAAAAATTCCCTCGTCATTTACTGTATTTTCTGCAGCTGCTTCTCAATATCTTTCAGCTGGAATTCCAATTGCTCCAAGTCGCTCTTGGGTTTCCGTTCTACGGGCTTCTTTTCCATCCGCTCTTCTGGTTCCTCGCGAGAAGCTTCTTCTTCCATCTCTTCTTTAGGGAGGGGCGGCAATTTCATCTCTTCCTGCGGCCCGCCCACTTTCATGGGCTGCAGCTCTCCTTTGGGAAAGTAGCGGTGCAGATTCCCATCAATCAGCGCAGAAAGCTCTTTGGTGGTCGCTTTCAAAGAATTAAAGATGGCAACTTTCTCCTGCTGCACCCGGATGAATTGCTCATATCCCTGCATGAAGACAATAACATCCCGTAACGTTTCCAGAATCCCTTTGCGGAGCATCTGGGGGTCAGCAACTTGCACCATGTACTCCGGAGCTTTTTTCCCTTCTCTGCGCTCTGCAGCATGCGTTCTGCTCGTGCCCCGATGCTGCGTTTTCCGATGGTGCTTTGCCATATCACAATGCCTTAGTATTGTTCCGGCTCATTTAATGACTGGTCGATAAAATCGACTTTCTTTTCGATCTCCACCAGCGTATTCTCCCAGAGGTCCAGCTGGTGGTCTTCTTCATTCTTCAATTCATGCACTTTTCCTAAAGTTTCTTTCGCCTCTTCCAGCTTGCGGCGAATGGTCTTCATCAAATGCAAGACTTCTTTGTATTCTTCAACTTTGACAAACACGGGCATGCGTTCCATTGGTATCACCTTTCTGTTTTGAAGAGCAGCCCATCCACTTCTAGGAGCCGATCATGGACTGCCCGAACCATCTTTTTGAGATCGGAAAAACGGGATTCTTCATTCAACTCGGATTTTTCCAAGGTGTGGGAAACTTCCCGGAGGTCGTTGAGGTCTCCTTTCACGCTATCCAACTCCCCCAGAACACATTGATAGGCATCAACTTTCATGTACAGCGGCCCTTCCGGAAAAAGCTCATCGTGTGCTGGCTGCAGAGGCATTGCCCTCTCTTGCTCTGTTGCCTTGGCTTTCATTTGCGAAGGCATTGTGACGGGCTTTCTTGGCATAATCCCTGCCGCTTCTTTCACTTTTTCCGGCTCGATAATGCGTTCCGGTGGCGGCGTAACGGGAAAACGCAGCGCCCGCTGGTCTGCCTGCGGGAAAGACGAAGCTGCCGGTCTCTTGTGAAAGAATAGTCCCATGAAAGTACTTAAGTGCAAGTTCGTTTAAAAACTTTGTTTAGTATTCTAAAATAGTAAAAGCAGCGAAAAATATATATGCGCCGTATTCTCGGAGCTTGGGGATGAGGGGTTTGAGAAGGTTTGCAATTTTTTTGCTCTTTGTTACCATTTTTGCAGCTTCCGTTCTTGCTGACTTTGAGATTACGGAAATTGTATATCGTCCGTCTGATAAGGAATATGTGGAAGTGTTTACCGGCTCTTATCAGAATTTAAGTGGTTTTTTGCTCGCGGATCTTGCTTTGCGCAATAAAACGAAAGATAATTTAACAGAATTTCAGGTTCGCCAATCAGCATATGCACTTATCATTGCCGACGGATTTAATTTCACTGGATTTAATGCCACACCCTTTTCTTCTTCGATATATACTGTAAAAGCAGGAATAGGTGCTGGCCTTAATGATGGCGGAGATAGTGTTTTCTTGTTTTTTCCTAACGAAAGCCTTGCCGCCGAAATGAATTATATGAATTCTATTGGCGCCAATGGCGATGGAAACTCCCTCCAGCTCATCAATGGCACGTGGCGGGCAGCGCCTCCGACGCCCGGATTGCAGAACCAAGCGCCGAAAGAAGTCCCCCCTCCACCTCCGCCCGCAGAAAATATAGTCCTCTCTCGTCAGGTTTCTGATCTTTTATACACCAATGTCTCTTACACTAATCTGTTTCACATTGAGATTGAACAAAAGTCCTGCTCCGAGAAAGATAATGTTACCATCGCATATACTATCCGGGATGCGGAAGGAGCGCTGGCCAAGAATACCACTTTCACCAAAGAGGTGGGCTGCAACACCGGTGCTGCCACGGGAAGCTTCACTCCGCCCTCTGCTGGAAACTTTACCCTCTGTGGCGAGGTTGTGGAAAGCACCGTGCCGGAAGAAAACTTTGCCGATAATGCTCTCTGTTTTTCTCTGGCTGTGTTGGATCCTGCAACCATTTCTTGTGATGTCGGGCTCACACTCGCGATAGAAAATAACCTCTTCTTTGATGAGGGAGAATCCATTCGTTTCACGCCACTCTCGAACACCACTTTCCCGTTCCGCATCGAGTATTGGATCGAAGACCTTTTTGGAAGAGTCGTGAAGCCCAAAGTCACGACGACCAACAGTAACCAAAAGTCCTGGACGGCGCAAAGCCCGGAGCAGGATCGTGTTTATTTCCTGAAGGCGCAGCTGTATCCGGCTTGCCGAGATCAGAATCTCTCGGACAACGCTGCGGAGAAAATGCTCATTGTTTTGCAGGATAGCTTGTCGCTCACTAATGAAGCTTCTGCAGACAAACCATCGTCAATAACCATTACCGAAATAACGCCTGCCGAGCCTCGTTTTGGCGATCTCTTGCAGGTAAAGCTGGATATTACGAAAGGCACCACCAGCAAATATGCCGTAAGCCTCTGGGCAGAAAGCAAAGGCCGAAAGATAAGCGCCGAAACAAAAATCCATCTGCGGGAAGAAGATACGGGGTACTCACTGACTTTACCGGTGCAGCTCCTCCCCAAGTGTACATCTGATCCGCAGGATGCGACGCTGGTTATCGAAGGGCTGGGTGTTCGTGCGGAAAAGCTTTTTACTGTTGATGAAGAGGACGGAACGTTCTGTTCTGAAGAAGACTCTGCGAGCAATGCTGCAATAGAGGAACGGGGAACATCGGCCGATTCCTCACCGGATTTTTCCTTCCGCCTGCTTGACTTGCCTCCATCTCCTACGGCCGGTGAACTCTTGCCCATCAGCATTTTCCTGCAGGGCGATGCCGAGCCGCATGCGTATGAAGCCTGGAGCTATTTGTATCGCGGCTCGAAATGCTATTCCTGCCGTGATAATACCGTTTCCCGAGAGCAGCTGCTGCAGTCCGGCACGCTGGAGCCTTTTGAAGAAAAAATTCTGGTGTTTCAGCTTCCTGTTGATAAAGAGATGGAGGATGGTGACTACAGTCTAAAAGTGAAGCTGCGAAAAGACGCGCAGAAAACCGTAAAAGAGCTCACGGAAACGGTAAGAATAGAAGCATCTCTGCCTCTAGAGAAAGGAAATACCAACGCTGGAGAATCTGCAACTTCTTCATTCACCGGGAATTCTTTTCAGGAAATTTCATCAGACAGTTCTGGCGTCATTGTCTACGAATCAAATACCGCCAAAGCGCAAGCCCTTACGCCGATTGTCCTGCTGGTTACTATCGGGCTGCTGGCGCTGGTGTTGTTGAGGAAGTAAGCTTAATAATGATAACCCAGTTCCCATTTCAAATGGCACAAAAGAGGTATTCTGTTGATTCTTGTATCTGGTTAAATTTGTTCAAAAAAGAAGGCGACCCAACCAAAGGAACGCCTTATTGGAAATTAGCGCAAGACTTTATTGACCATGTTGAAGAAGAAAACGGAATAATTATTGTTTCGACCATCGTTCTTAAAGAGCTCTCCTATAAGCTGGGAGGAAAATTTGAGGAAGTCCAGCAGTTCTTCAAAGAGTCAGGATTTATTCACCTTGTTAAAACCACAACTGAGGATTATAATGTAGCAAGAGAATTTGAGCAACGGCACCATTCCCTCAGTTTTTACGACTATCTTCATGTGGCTATTGCCCAGCGATTAAACGTTCCGTTCATTACTCGAGATGCCGACTTGCTTGCTTTCGCGCAAAGTAAGATTGCCGTGTTTAAGCCGGAAGATTTATTCCGCTAATTTGTTTATCTCTTCCAAGTCAAATTTCTGTTGAGAAAGCTTCTTTCGGAGTTCTTTGATTTCTGTTACTGAATCTCCTGTGTCTGAAATAATTCCTACAAACTGGTTTAATACCAGCTTTCTCACCGCATCTCGAATGGCATCAGACCGGTTTGCATAGAGTCCGGTTCCTACAAGATCATCTATCCGTTCCACTAACCCGTGGCTTAAGCGTACTTGAACGGTATCCATTACCATAGTAGTGCGATTATAGTACAATATTTATATAAATGTTTCGCAGCTCGGCAGAAGATGCGGTGCGCGCCAGTCACTACTCTTTGGGGGGGGGAGATTATATAAACAAAGAGAGCATTTCCTCGTCATTATAAACAGTTTATTGAAGAAAAGAGGTGTTGCTCATGGCAAAAGATGCCAGTCGCGTTCCGTATCTCGCCATTGTCGCATTAGTGGTAGTAGTAGCAGTAGTTGTTCTAGTTCTGAATGTTCGGCCTTCGTCAGAAGAAGCGGTGGCGGGGGAAGCGACGAGAACTCTCCGAGCCGTTTCCTCCCAAAAGTTGGTTTTTGTTTCTCATGAGCAGATAAATTCTTTTTATGGAGAAAATGCGGATATAGCTAAAGAAACAAAGAGTGGTTCAACCATCTGCAGAGACATGGGCTACTTTGGATGTTTTTCTGCAGAATTTAATCGGGATATAGACTATTATGCGAGTACTGCTGGAACTTGCCGCGGTCAACAAGTTGTTACAAATGATGCATACGAAAAGGATTGTAATTCTGTTGGTTATCTTGGTCAGTGTCTAAATTCCAAAGCCTCTAACGAAGTTGAGCCAAAATATGGAGACCAATTTCAGGCTGAACGCGTTTTCAGCGTCACCTGTTTAGAGTAATCTTTCTTTTTTTCTTCTTTTCACCCCACCCCCAGAAACGCTTAAAAACTTCCCCTTCTTTTTCTTGTTCCATGGAGAAAGCAGAGAAGAAAATCCTCTTCCGGGCCATGATCGAAGTCCTCGGCAAGCCCCAAGAGCATGTCGAAGAAGCTCTGGGGACCTATCTGGAAAATCTGAAAAATAACGAACGCTATACGGTGCTGCGCCTCGCCCGCGCCAAAACCAAGAAACAAGACGACCAGGATCTCTGGGTAACCTTTGCCGAATTGGAAGTGCGGACGGAAAAAGTGGAGGACATCATCGGCTTCTGCTTTGATTATATGCCGTCTTTAATCGAAGTCCTGGAGCCGGCAGAATTCCCTTTTAAAGATGTGGACGTCACCCAGTTCCTCAACGACCTGCAGGCCAAGCTGCACCAGGTAGATATGGTAGCGAAGAATGTCAAGCTGGAGAACGATCACCTGCACAAAAATATGGGGCTCCTGCTGCGCAATTATGTCCTCTTGCTCCTTTCTAAAGGAGGAAACCTTACCTCAGAACAGGTAAGCAAGCTCACGGGCGTGGAGCAGGACCGCCTGGAAGATTTCCTCGACACGCTCATTGACCAGGGAAAGATTGATTTAAAAGCAGGAAAGTATTTCCTGAAAGAGAGCAGCGTAACCGCAGAAACCGAGAATTAATGCCAGAGCTGAAGAGCCATACCGCAAAACGAGCCTAAGACCATGGACGAAAAAGAAAAGCAGGTGGAAGCCGTCCTTTTTGCCGTCGGCAAGGAAATCACCACGGAGCGGATTGCTAGCCTGTGCTCTTTAGACCTGCCAGAGGTGGAACATATCCTAGAAAGCCTTATCGCGGATTATACGAAACGGGATCATGCCTTGCATATTGTCAAAAAAGAAAAAGGCTGGAAGCTGACGGTGCGGGATGCCTTTGTTCCGCTCGTCAGCAAGTTAGTTGCGAGCACGGAATTGGAGCGGCCGCTCATGGAAACCTTAGCGGTCATTGCCTGGAAATATCCTATCCTACAAGCTGACGTCATCAAATTACGGGGCTCTTCAGCCTACGAGCACATGCGCCTGCTGGAAGAGCAAGGGTTTGTGGCTAAAGAAAGATCCGGGCGCACGTTTAAGCTGCGGCTAACAGCAAAGTTCTTTGCCTATTTTGACCTGCCGAGCGCTGAAGCCAAGCAGGCTTTCCTCAAGCAAGTCCCGCCTGCGGTCATCGCAGAAGCGGAGCAAGTGGAAAAAGAAGCAGATGAGGTCGAACGTTTAGTGGAGCTGCAGGAGAAAGAAACGCAAGGAAAAAGTGAGATAAACAAAGCCCTGCAGGGAGTCAAGAGCCATCCCGAGCAGTAATTTTTTTCAATGAGCAGCATTTTCTGAGCGCTTTCTGGCCACCTCTTCCGGTCCTCTTTTACACAACCTTTAAACACCCTTCATTCTCATCGTGTTCTCAAAATGGGTGAGTATGATCAGCTGCGGGGAGGCGAAAGCATTTACGATGCGTATATGCGTGCCCAGGTTCTGCCCATTGCTGAAAAAATAGGCCTTTCCCCTTTTATCGCCGCAGCCATTCGCCAGCCTTCCAGCGAAAAAATAGCTAACAGGACTATTGCTCTCGAGCAAAAATTAGTGCCCTATGCGGGTGTTGTTCCTCAAAGCGTTCTGGATCTTCCTCTTTCCCTCAGCCCTAAAGCTGAGATTTTGGCTGACGGCCGTGTCATCGCCTCTTTTCCGGGGCTTAGCATCCCCCCGGAAATGGTTCTGCGCTTGGCCGATGGCTCGTTGTACACCGTTGATCCGCAGCGCTTTGAAACCCTCAAATGCTACCGCGTGAAGCATAACCGCATGCTCGGCCCGCACAAAGGCGGTATTCGCTGGCATCCGCAGGTCACGCTCGACTTGTTGAAAATCCTTTCTGCGGAGATGACTTTCAAAAATGCGGTCGTGGAATTACCGCTGGGCGGCGCCAAAGGAGGCATCAAGATAGATCCCCACAAATATTCCGAGAATGAATTGCGGGAGATTACTGAAGCGTACGTCGACGGCTTTAAAAATGACATCGGGCCAGAACAAGATATTCCTGCTCCGGATGTGGGCACCGATTCCCGTATTATGTCCTGGCTCTACCATGCCTACCGCAAAGCGCATCAGGATGATCCTTCCCCGCGATTGAAAGCCGTCGTTACCGGCAAGCCGCTTTCCGACGGTGGCATCGAAGGGCGGGTAAAAGCCACGGGCTACGGGTTACTCTATTGCCTCGAAGAATACTGCAAAGAACTGGGCACATCTCTCACCGGAAAAACTTTCCTTATTCAAGGCTTCGGCAATGTCGGCTCCTGGACCGCTGAATACATCGCCACACATGGTGGCAAAGTGCTTGCCATCCAGGATGCCTATGCTACTTTATTCGATGAAAAAGGCATTGACATTACCACCCTCTTGGACTATACGGCACAGCCCACGAATAAGCGAAAGACGATCAAGGGGTTTGACGGGCGGAAAGAAATTTCCTCTGCTGAGTTCTTTTCACTGACCGCCGACGGCCTCATTCCCGCCGCCTTGGGAAACGTGATAACCGGCGAGATTGCCGAAAAGCTGCAAGTTTCTTTCATGGCAGAAGGTGCAAACAACCCCACCACTCCCGATGGTGATACCGTGCTCCGCCGCAGGGGCATCGAGGTTATTCCCGATATTGTCGCCAATGCCGGTGGCGTCATCGTCAGCTTCTTTGAATGGAGCAGGAACATGGGCTTTGAGTACCGCATGCGCAGCGAAGCAGACGTTCTGCAAGAGCTCAGAAAGCGCATCACTGCTAATTTTCAGCTGGTGCGCCATGTGGCAAAGAATCAATCTGCCAACGGCCATTATTCCAGCAAAGAATTTCTCGTCGGTGAAGAGCTGAGCATGCGGGAAGCCGCTTTGGTCGTCGCTTTGAAGCGGTTGGAGAAGCGCTATCGGGCGGAAGGCCTCTCTCGCTAACGCCGCTTCAGTAGATACGCTCCCCTCATTCATTTTTTTTCTTGCTAAAAAGCCCCCCTCAAGAACTTCACCAGAAAGTTTATAAAGTGCTATTCGGTCGACATTTTAGCGTTTTGTCGACGATAAACAAAAATATTTTTCACACCAAAAATGGATACTACTCCCCAGCCCATGGACAGCACTGCGCAGCCCGGAGTACCTCCTATTGGAGCTCCTGGCGAAGCAGGATTTTCTTCCCAAATCATTCCCCGCATTATCGAGCAGGAGATGAAAGAAGCGTACGTCACGTACGCCATGTCTGTCATTGTCGGGAGAGCATTACCGGACGTCCGCGACGGCCTGAAGCCGGTCCATCGGAGAATCCTCTATGCCATGTACGACTTAGGCATGCTGCATACCAAGCCGTTCAAGAAATGCGCCCGTATTGTGGGGGAAGTTCTCGGCAAATATCATCCGCATGGTGATATGGCTGTCTATGATGCTTTGGTGCGCATGGCCCAGGATTTCTCGCTGCGCTATCCCCTTATCGCTGGCCAAGGAAATTTTGGGTCCATTGATGGGGATAATGCGGCCAGCATGCGCTATACCGAAGCCCGGCTGAGCAAAATCGCCGAAGAGACGCTGAAAGACCTGGAAAAAGAAACGGTCGCTTTCCGGGAAAATTTTGACAGCTCCCTGAAAGAGCCAGAGGTGCTGCCCAGCGTCCTGCCTAACTTATTGGTGAATGGCTCTTCAGGCATTGCCGTCGGCATGGCCACGAACATCCCACCCCACAACCTGAAAGAGGTTTGCCAGGCCCTCCTGGCGCTCATCGAGAATCCGGCTTTGCCGCTGGCCGAACTGCTGGGACTGCTGCCCGCACCTGATTTTCCGACGGGCGGCGAAGTGCTCTGTGGCAACGGCCTGCTCCAGGCGTACAGCACAGGCAGAGGCAAGGTGACGATTAAAGCGGTTTCTCATATGGAAGGGGATAAGATCATTTTCACGGAAATCCCCTATCAAGTCGGCAAAGAGGATCTCATCAAGCAAATTGCCGACCTCGTCCAGAACAAAACCATCACCGGCATTCGCAACATTAACGACGAGTCTGACCGGGAAGGCATTCGCATGGTCATCGACCTGAAAAAAGATGCCGACTCGCAAGTCGTGTTAAACCAACTGTACACCTATAGCCGCCTGAAAATTTCTTTTGGCATCACCCTGCTGGCCCTTGTCGACAACCAGCCCCGAGTGCTGGGGATTCGGGATATGCTGCAGCATCACGTTACGCATCGCCATGACGTCATTACGCGGCGGACGCAGTACGATTTGCAGCAGGCCTTGCTGCGGGTGCATATTCTTGAAGGGTTGCTGTTGGCTTTACTGCACATTGAGGAGGTTATTGCGGGCATTAAGAAGCAGCGCACTGCCGAAGAAGCTCGGGAATTTTTAATAGCCACCTACTCGCTTTCCCTCGAACAGGCTAAAGCTATTTTGGACATGCGCTTGCAGCGCCTGGCTTCCCTGGAGCAGGAGAAAATAAAAGAAGAGCATCGGGGGCTGCTGCTGGACATTGAAAACTATCGTTCTATTCTGGGCTCAGAACAGCGGCTGCTGGATCTGATCAAAGACGAGCTGCACTTCCTGGTAGAAACGTATGGTGATGAACGGCGCTCCAGAGTTATGCCTGGCGATGATGATGAGGAAGCTTTCGATATGGAAGCCCTCATTCCGGACGAACAAGCTGTCGTTACCATGACCCATTCTGGCTACATGAAGCGGCTTCTCCTCGGAACATACAAAGTGCAGCATCGCGGCGGGAAAGGGGTTAAAGCAGCAGGAACCAAAGAAGAAGATGTCGTTTCAGAATTGTATGTGGCTTCTACGCACGACTACCTTCTCTGCTTTACCGATCAAGGGCAATTATACTGGCTGAAAGTATATCAGGTCCCGGAAGCCAGCCGGCAGGCTACGGGAAAGCATGTGGCTAATCTTCTCTCTCTCAGTGCGGGTGAGAAAGTAACCGCCGTCATTCCCGTCCGAGATTTCAGCACTGGGTATTTGATCATGGCGACGAAGAAAGGGATTATCAAAAAAACTGCTTTGAAAGAATTTTCCCGGCCGCGGCAAGGCGGCATTCGCGCCCTCTTTTTGGAGGAAGATGACTCCCTGGTGCACGTGCGGGCTACCACCGGCGATAAAGAGATTCTTCTCGCCACGAAAAACGGCTCAGCAAACCGCTTCTCGGAGAAAGATGTCCGCCCCATGGGCAGGACGGCGTATGGAGTGCGGGGCATCCGCCTGGAAGAGGGTGACGCCGTGATGGGCATGATCACTGCTGAAGAAGGGTTGAACATTTTGACACTAACGGAGCAGGGCTATGGCAAGCGCACGCCGGTTGCCGAGTATCGCCTCTGCCGGCGCGGCGGCAAGGGAGTAACGAACATTAAAATAACCGAAAAGAACGGGCCGGTGAAAGCCATTATGCTCGTCGATGGCCAGGAAGAGCTCATGCTGGTTTCGCAGCAGGGGCAGGGCATCCGCATCCGCTGTTCGGAAGTGCCGATCATTGGCCGCGCGACGCAAGGGGTGCGGGTCATGCGCTTAGATGCAGGAGATAAAGTTGCGGCGGCAGCGAAAATTGTCGGAGAAGAAGCTGCAGAGAGCACTCTCCCTCTGGAAAATCCTGCTGCCTAGGAGAAAAACAAATGGATGTCTTACTACTGACCACTCCCGGCTTGGAATCGCTGGCAGCCCGGGAAATGCAAGAGCTCTTTGCTGCGGACACGCAGCTTTTTCCACAGTTGGTGCGCAGTACTCTGCCTGCGGCGAAAGAGGTGGTGCAGCTGGCATACCACGCACAAGCGATTCGAAGAATTGCCCTGCCTTTTGCCCAATGGAAAGAGCGCGGAAAGTTCCGTCTGCTTTCGGACTTTACGGAGATAGCCTCCTTTTTTCCTGCGGCTTTTCCCTGCCGCATCGATGTCGAGCTGGTGCACGGGCAGGAGAAGCGGTCGGCACTCTTCAAGAAAGTGGTGCAAGAATTTTTTCCCCTGCTGGAGACAGAAGGAAAAACGGCCGTTGTCGACTACCGGCGTCCGGCACTGGTTCTCGTTGTCGTTCCCATCGAAAAAGAATACCTGCTCTGCCTGGACCCCGGTGGCGTGGAACTCAACAGCCGCGGCTATCGGCTCTTTGCGCACCAAGCGAGTTTTAAAGGCGATCTCGGCTATTTCTTTGTCCGAGCTTCGCGTTTTCAGCGGAGCGAGAAACTGTTAGTGGGGTTTAGCCGCGATGGAGTATTGGCGATAGAAGCAGCACTCTATGCGGCACAGCGTCCGGTGCATACTCCCGAACGGACGAATTTCCTGTTCAAGAACAGCCCGCTGTTTCAGGATATCATTTCTGCCGAAGTATCGCAGCCTCTTTCTGCAACAGCCTCGCCTCTTCCCATTTACGCTTTCGATTCCAGCCTGCCCAATATCAAGGCGGCAAAGAAGAATGCCCGCCTGGCAGGAGTTACGGATGGTATTGAGATTACCAAATGCCAACTCGAAGACTTGGAGCTACGCTTTGAACAGAATGCTTTCGATAGGCTAATTTTTCACATCACCTCAAAAGATGAAGAGGGGCTCAATGAGCTGTACTACCAAGCCAAAGCGCTGCTGAAGAAAGGAGGAACCTTGCTGTTGATCAGCCGGGACAAATGGGATCCGACTTTTCCGGAAGAATTTACGATGCTCTCTCGGGAGCTGTTCAAGCGAGGGGATAGCGCTTTGCAGTGGATAGTATTGGAGAAAACAGCAGAAGTTCGGGAAAGAGATCATCCCCACGCAAAAGTTTCTCAGTCATAAAGGGAAAGTATTTATAACGCTTCTTCTTTTCTTTTCCCATGGTCAGCTTTCCCGAGCTCCGTTCCCGCATCCAGGAATATTTTTCGTTTTCCAGAAAAGAGCTATTGCCACTGATGGCCACTATTTTCATCATGGCTTTCATTTTTTCTTTCCGCGATTGGGGCGGGGAGCAGCTCGACGTGTCTCTCGGCGTGGCGCATCTGTTCTTAGCGCTGCTGGTTGTTGCCTTTTCTTTTTTCATTCGTTTCTCTTGGCAGAAAATCTATGCGTTGAGCCAAGGCTACCGGGCGACGGTTAAAGTCTGGTGGCTGGGGCTGATCATAGCGTTACTCGTTGCTTTCATTTCCCTGGGCCGGCTGCCGCTGGTGCTCATCGGAACGGTTACCGTTGCCTTTTTAGAACGGCAGCGCCTGGGAGAATTCCGCTATGGATTCTCTTATGAACAGAATGGGCGCATTGCTTTCTGGGGCATCGCCGCAAATTTAGTCTTGGCGATTCTCTTTGCGGTTGGCCTGTATTTTTCTCCAGACAGCTATTTCTTCTCGAAAGGCGTGCTGCTTAATCTGGCGATGGCTTTCTTTTCTCTGCTGCCTTTGCCGCAGCTCGATGGATTAGCCATATTCTTCGGTTCTCGCGTGCTCTATGGCGTTGCTCTCGGCATGGTGCTCTTAGCCGGCGTGCTGCTGTTGACGGGAACGGCTCTGGGATTGATTCTGGCCGTGGTGCTGGCGAGCGGTGCGGGGATTTTCCTGCTACTCACACGGTCGGGGAAATAGCTGCTCTGCATAATTCTGGCCGGTTCAGATAGTTTTCATTTTGGAAAAAGAAAGCCAGTATGCGAAGATCTACTATTCTGAAAAGAACTTCGAAACCGTACGTATTAAGTTAGCTTGGAATAACTGAGAAGCTTTTCATAGGTGTTCTTCCCCTGGATTTGCCAGGTGGAAGTACACGTCAGGAAATTGTTGACAAAAGCTTCTCCTTTCTCATTCCTAATGCACCCAATCCGGTTA
>JAUYQE010000100.1 GCA_030695605.1 Nanobdellota archaeon | reverse complement strand
ACCAAAAAGTCCACAAGGATTATCGGTTCTCATTACAGAATTCACTGGAAAACTGGTCGTAAGAGAACATATTCCCGAATCTTTTGCAGAACAAGCTCTGCGATTAGCCAGAAAGCAGTGGTATATCGTATAGAAGAGACTGCTGGAGCACCAGTCGGTAAATCCTCCTTTTTGTAGATAGAGTGTTACTTTGAGATTATGTTCCGCTTTGGCTATATGTTCTCGGGCTCTCTCCGAATCTGGCTTTACTTCAATAAGCCCCCGGTGCTTTCTTCCCTCTTGCAATTCTTTCTTGGCTTTCTGCAAACACCAGCTGAGCTTATTCTTTGCGTGACTCATTATAAATATCCAGGAACTTTTCTTCTCCTCTAACAATGATACTTTTTATAGCGTTGAGGAGCGGTTTGTCTCTCTTTTTAATGTTTTTGATCATGTCTTCCTCTGTTTGATAGAAAGGATGGATTTTTTTAATATTGAGTTCGTTGAGTTCCTCTATCTCATTTTGCAGTCGGGCAAATCTCTTTTTATCCGTTATCAGAAGAAGATCAATATCGTTAGGATTTTGCTTCTTTAAAATTGAACCGAAAAGGACTATAATCTCTGCATTCTTAATTTTCTTCACTTCGGTAATCCATATTTTAATCTGGGGGCTTGCGGAGTGCGCTTCCCGCGCTAAGATGAAAGAGACGTATTTACGGGCGTACAGTTCTTCACTATCAATACGATAGATAATGGCATTCCCGATTCTTTTGGATTTGACAATTGCGTCTTGTTCGAGCCTTTTGAGTATTTTCAGGGTTCCCATCGGTGTAAGCCCTACAACTTTGGAAAGGTTGTTTGCATTGTAGATTACTTCTGGGCTTTTAACTAAGAGAAGTACAATGTCCATTTCGGCTTTGGTGATTTCTTTCATATAAACTCCTAGTTTAACTATATAAACTAGCAGTATATAAACTTTCCGTTTCTAACCCCCAGAATACTCTTTATTGCTTGGTGAGATATTTACACCATCGAGGCTTTTGTGTTCCCCCCATAAAACGCCATCTCTTCCGTCTTCTCGTCGACAAAAATGTGCGTTCGTTTCCGGAAGCGCTCTTTCACTTCTTTTTGATGCTCAGCTGTCTTCTTGCCGCTCAGGCCCACCTGTGGCGTTCTCGTGCAGTAATCCAGAGCCGTAAAGCCTTTGCCGCTGAGCGCCAGTTCCTGAAACTTTGGAAAGTCAATCCAGGTCTTCCATACGCCGTCGATCTTGAACTTCTTCTTGGCAAACATGACGACGCGAGAGGGCACATGGTCGGAAACAATCTCATAGTCCGGCAGGTGCTTTGCGAGTTCCTGGGAAAATGCTACCACCTCTTCATGGAGGGGCATGTTGTCCATGCTGAGCCGCTGCTGCGACGGCCCGACGAACATGTAGGCCTTGGCTTCGATGAAATCCGGGCTGCCTCTCTCAATAAGCTCTGCATACTTTTCCAGCAGCAGATCGTTGATCCCTTTGATGATCGTCAAGCGCACACAGGTCCGCTGCTTTTTCTGTGCCAAGTAATCCAGAGATTGATTCAGCCGTTCCCAGTAATCTTTGAACAGCGGCAGATCGACATCTTTAAGCAATTCCTTCGTCGGCGCATCCACACTCACGTACAGCTGGGTTATCGGATGTAAATCGCGGATCTGTTCTGGATATTGGGCATTCGTCACCAGAAACGTGGAAATGCCCTGCGCATGGAATTGGTCGATCAGCTCGTTGATACGCGGATAGAAGATTGGCTCTCCAGTGAGCGAAAGCGCTACATGCTTCACGGTTCGAGAAAGCGCATACGCCCGCTTGCTGGCTTTTTCATTGCCTTTGAAACCGATCAAGAGCTTATGGTGGGCTTCCAGGCTTCCTGCAAGGATAGTCTCCGGCTCATCCACGCCCCACTTCCAGTCCGTCGCCACCGGCGCTTTATACCCCCGCCAGCAGAAGGTGCAGCGGTTCGCGCAGCTGATCGACGTGGTCATCTGCATGCACTGATTGCTCATGATGCCATAGAATTTCAGCTTATAGCAGCCCCCTTCGCCTTTGATCATATTCTTGGTCCAGCCGCAGGTCTTGACGGCCGAATGCCTGCCGATGATGCGATATTGCTGCTTTTCCAGTTCGGCTTTGGCTTCCGGAGTGAGCATGGCGACTGCAGAACGATGGGCATTTAAAAAGGTTCTGACCCGAACCTTTAAAAATACCTCCCCGCTTTCTTCGCTGATGCTTACCACTAAAGAAGTTGCCCTGCTCCAAAAAGAGCTGGAAACTGCACAACGGCCTTTGTTTTTCTATGATGATGATCCCGACGGCCTGACGTCTTTCCTGCTGCTGTATCGCGTCTATCGCGAAGGCCGGGGAGTGATTGTGAAGTCCTCTTCCAAGCTGGAAAAGCCCATGCTGGGAAAAGTCGACGAGCAGAAGCCGGATAAGATTTTTGTGCTGGACGTCCCCGTTATTGAACAAGAATTTGCTGATGGGGTGCACGTGCCTATTTTTTGGATCGACCATCATCAGCCGATAGTGGTGAAGAATGTTCACTCGTTCAACCCCCGCCGGAAAGACCCGGAGATTTACATACCGACATCCCGCATGGCCTACCAAATCAGCAATCATCCCGAAGACCTGTGGATCGCTGCCGTAGGCTGTTTTGGCGACTATTACCTGCCGAACTTTCTTCCCGAGTTCTTGCAGCGGTACCCGCAGCTGCTGTCGAAAGAGATGTCTTTGCCCGAAATTTTATACCAAACGCCCGTCGGCAAGCTGGTGCGCATTTTTTCTTTCCTACTCAAAGGGAAAACGACAGAGGTGTATAAATGCATAAAGATCCTGACGCGGATCGCTTCTCCGGACGAGATCCTGCAGCAAAGCACTCCCGCGGGCAAATATCTCTTCCAGCGCTTTGAGCAGATTAACCAGCGCTACGAGCCCTTGATTGAAAGAGCCCGGCAGCCGGCCACGAAAAGTAAAGTGCTGCTTTTCCACTATCAGGAGGATGAATGGTCTTTTACCGCAGATTTGGCCAATGAATTGGCCGCGACTTATCCCAAGAAAGTGATTATTATTGCTCGCGAGAAAGGCGGCGAGATGAAATGCAGCTTGCGGGCGCAATTTCCCATCCTGCCTGCTTTGGAAAAAGCTTTAGTGGGAATAGACGGCTTTGGCGGCGGGCATCCGAATGCCTGCGGGATGGTCATCAAAAAGCCGGATTGGGAACGATTCCTGCAGCGTTTCAAAGACGAGGTAGCGTGAGGGAGCATGAGCTTCTTTACTTCAACTATTCTGGCTTTGCTGGCGAGTTCTGGCCTGCTTTTGGGCATTCTGCTCTCGTTCCTGGCTCCGGATGAACGGCTGCGGGGCGGGAAGTACTTTTCTTTGCTTCAAGGAGCTCTCCTCATTGCCACCATTGTTTTGTTCGGCATAGCTTTGTTTCAACAGCAAGGAATACCTTTTATTTTTCTTGGCCTGGTCCCTCTTGCTTTTTTCTTGCTGGGGCAGGCAAAAAAGGAAACACTTTGGAAAGTCATATTTACGAGTGCCACTGTGCTTTCGATGGGAGCAGCCCTCTTTTTGCTCGATGGCAATGGGCAGCTTTTTGTTGCCAGCATGCTCTTCCTGTATGGCCTGCCCGCGGGAACGCTGCTGCGCCATATCCCACAGCCCTAAAAACTGAAAGAGGCCACCCTATGAGCTCAGAGAATAAATCCGATGAAAAAAAGAATCTTGAAGCCACGTTGAAAGAGAAAGTGCTTCCTCTCGTCGAAGAGCAGCTCGCCAAGCATTGGGGTGTGACTATTCCACAGCTGGAAGCGGACATCACCGACCAGCTGAAACGAGAAGATACTCTTTTTTATATAACCCCCCATACGATGTTTCGGGAAGCCCGCAAGCAGTTTAAAGCAGCTTTTCTGCGGCGGGAACTGCGTTCTCATCACGGCAACATCTCGCACCTGGCCCGGGCCTTGGAGATCGACAGAAGAAGCCTGCACCGAGTCATAAAAGATTTGGAATTGGACGTCGAGGAGCTTCGGCAGAATGAAGCAGGTGAAGACGAGCAGCAGGTGCGCATCGACCAGCGCTTGCGGATCGCATTTGACCAGTACAAAGAGCTTATTCAGCCGCAGAAAATGGAGAGGATGTATGAGGAAATTCCGGCTCTTTCTCGGAACATTGCCAAAATGCTGCCACAGCAGCATCTCACGTGGGGCGAAGCGGAGAAAGAATTTGAACAGCAATTCTTCACGCAAGCCTTGAAAGAGCATCAGGGAAGCATTGCACCGGCAGCCCGCTGTATGGGGTTGCGTGCAGAAACGGTGCATCGGAAAATACGAAAGCTGCGGGTGGCGAGAACGGAGAACCTCTGAGGCTTCAGCAACAGCTTTTTTTCTTTCTTGGTTCTCCCCGCTTTTGTATATGCTTTTCTCCATACTCCTCTTCATGCCCGCAGTCTAAACAAGAAATAAACATCTTTCCATCATAGTCATAAACATCCATATGGCAGCTCTTGCATTTCGTACAGCAGAATTTGTCTTCCGGGCCGGCGAGATGGACCATACTTTGGAAAGAGAGAAGAAGAGTATATAAAAATGGCGGCACCGTGATTTGAACACGGGATCTCCACGTAACCCAGTCACAGAGTTTTTCATCGAGCGAATGCTCTCAGTGCTCAACTCCTATGAGCGTGGCGCTATGAGCCAGGCTGAGCTATGCCGCCGGTACTGCAGAAATGAGGGGGCGGTTATAAAAAGCTTTTCCCGTCTTTATTTGAATGCGATAATCTGGAAGCCGTATTTTTCAACGTCCTCTTT
>JAUYQE010000096.1 GCA_030695605.1 Nanobdellota archaeon | reverse complement strand
GTATGAACAGCAGGACTTTAAAGCAGCGGTGAGAAGTATTTTGCAAATTGCGGACATCGGCAATGCTTATTTTCAGCAGCAGGCTCCCTGGGAAAATCCGGCAGCGAAAGAGAAAGAAGTTGCATGGTGCGTGAATCTGGTGCGAAATCTTGCCATCTTGGTGCAGCCCATCCTTCCGGAGTTCAGCAAGAAGATTGAGCGTGCTCTTTCTTCTTCCCCCTTATTCTGGGATGCGCTCAGCTTCTCGTGGAAAGGAAAGTTGCGGCTGGTCGAAAAGCTCGTCGAGAAAATTGAAGAAACGCCTCGCGTTGCTGAAAAAGAAGCAGTTTCCAAGAAGCCTGAAGAAAAAGCTGCGGGGACGAAGAACGAGTTTCCCTTACAGCTTGCCGTAGGATTGATTCAGACCGTCAAAGTGCATCCGAATGCCGAGAAGCTCTACATATTGGAAGTTGATTTTGGGAAGAAACTCGGAAGACGGCAAGTGGTTACGGGACTGCGGCAGCACTTCTCTGCAGAAGAATTGCAGGGAAAGAAAGCAGTATTCTGTATCAATCTGAAACCCGCTGTCTTCCGTGGCGAGAAGAGCGAAGCGATAATCCTGGCAGCGGACGATGGAAAGACCATTGCCATTTTGTTTATTGCAAAAACGCCCATCGGTGAAGAAGCTACGTTTGGCAGCCTGAAAAGCAGGCAGCAGGAAGTGACTTTTGATGAGTTTTCCCAGCTGCAGCTGGTGGTCTCGCAGGGAAAAGTAAAGTACGAGGGAAAGATTCTAGCAACGCCGAAAGAAGAAGTGATGGTAAAACGGGTGAAAGACGGGGCAAGAGTACGATAAGAAAACGCTTCTTCTTATATTATAAATATCCTTTCATAAAAACCTTTATATACCACACTTCTTTCTCTTTTTACTCAGCATGCAGCAAAAAAGAGGGTGTTCTGCTAGCGGAGCGTATTGCAGAAGTAAAGCAGATCCCGGAAAAGCTTTCTTTCGTTCTGGCAGCTTCTCTTCCCAAAAAGGCCAAGTAACTGTTTTTATCATCGTGGGCATCCTTATTCTCTTTGCCTTTGCCACTTTGCTTTTTTTGGCCAAAACTATTGTCAAAGAGCCCCTCAGCACGGCAAAAGAGCCAGTATTGGAGGAAGTCCCGCAGGAATTCCAGCCGCTGCAAACCTATACGGTAGAATGCCTGCAGCAAGTCGGCGAGCAAGGCGTGCGCTTGCTGGGCGAGCAGGGCGGCTATATCGATCCCACTCTTGCCGGCGAATTCTCTTCAATAGATCCGACGGATGCGGATGGAATACCACTCGCTTCCGGTGCCGTTCCCTACTGGCAGTACAATGCAAATCCCAATAGTGAAAATGCGATTGCTTTTGTTTCAAAAAAGCCGGAACTTTTTGCTTCCAAAGACCCCGATGATGCTATCGAGGCACAGCTGGCTCGCTTTATCGACGGGAAGCTGGCGGGCTGTTTGGACGATTACGAGGCGTTCCGCAAGCAAGGTTTTGCCATAGATGTAGATGAACTTGATAAAGAAACGGAAGTTGTCATTTTAGAAACTGCTGTTGATATTTTCCTCGATATGGAAGTGAAAGTGGGCAGAGGCGATGCCCAAACCACCCTGCGGCGGTTCTTTGTGCGTCTGCCGGTTCCCCTGAAGCAGTATTATGAGCTGGCGGAGGAGATTGTGGAAGCGGAACAGCAGTTCAGCTTCCTGGAACGGCATGTGCTGGAGCTGATCCAGATCTATTCCGGTCTGAACGAAGAGAAGCTTCCTCCCACCTCCGCACTTTCTTTTGATTTCGGTGATCGAACGGTGTGGACGGAGCAAAACGTACAGGAACAGTTGCGCAGCGTGCTGAACTCGTATGTTCCGATGCTCCGCTTTCTGGAAAGCGAGAATTTTGTACGCAGCGAATTTCCCACTGCAGACCTGTCGTACCTGCACCAGCGGCTGTATGATAATATGATTCTGCCTTTTCCCGTGGAGCCGAAAGTAAGCATCGATCTGGATTACTTTGACTGGGCGCCCTATTTTTCCGTGAATAGCGATAATGGGCTTATCCAGCCCGTGCCTTTGGAAACACATTTTAACGTGCTGAACTTTTTTATGGATACGTACAACGTCGTGTACGACCTCAGCTTTCCAGTGCTGATAACGCTGCGGGATGAGAAAGCGTTTAAGGGGAAGGGCTATAGCTTTACTTTTGCGCTGGAAGCCAACATTCGCAACAATGAGCCAGTACGCCCGGAAAGTATCATTGTTCCGCCGATAACGCCCAAAGAACAGAGCATTATCTGTGATAAGCAGCACTGGGACACCGAACCGATACGGGCCTTGGTTTTAGATAGCTTTACCCAGCAGCCTTTGGAAGCCGTGCAGGTAGGCTTTTCGATTCCGGACACGGATTTCTGCACGATCGGAGAGACGAACGCTGTAGGCGTGCTGGAGAGTTCATATCCTGCAGTGTACGGCGGTGTGGGCAGTTTCATCAAAACAGATTATCTGACGGCGTTTTATCCCATTGATACCTACCGCTACAAAGAAGAGCCCGGCGTTTTCGGGTATGCGGTTTTGGGAATGGCGGAGCCGGCCATTGAGCTGCACAAAGTTCGGGATATCCCCGTTACCGTGAAGAAAAAGCTGCTGGAAAAATGTGTTGGCGATACGTGCTTCTTCTCCGGCATTTTTCCGGCGACGGCTTTAGAGGTCTTTTCGTACACGCCGAACGAGCTCGATGAAAAGCACCGCTGGCGCTTTACGGGAATTACCCAGCAGCTAGAGCCAACAGAAACAGCGACGATAACGCTGC
>JAUYQE010000083.1 GCA_030695605.1 Nanobdellota archaeon | reverse complement strand
GGATACTCCATCCGCGCCGTCTTGGCATAGCTTCCCATCTGGGCTTGGCTTTGAACGTGCCGACGATCGGCATCAGCGAGACTTTGCCCCTCGGCACGGTTGCAGATGGAAAAATTCTTGTTCAAGATAAAACGCTGGGCTATGCTCTTAAAACCAAAGAGCACGCAAATCCCCTTTACGCCTCGCCCGGCCATCTCGTCTCTTTAAGCACCGTGCAGCAGATCATTCCGACCACCATCCTTCCGCCGCATAAATTGCCCGAGCCGCTGCATCTGGCTTTAAGAATAGCTCGGAAGAAAGCGCAGAAGTTGCGGGTGGTAGGAGAAGAAAAGATGGAAAACACGGACCAGGTGCCTGAACCTTCTCTGAAATAGCTTTTTCCTCTGTCTTGTTACTCTTTTTAAAGAGTTTCTCCCTCTCAACAGCAACCTTTATATACAAAAAATAAAACCTTTCTCCCAGAAAAATAGGCGTCTTTTGACGTATTCCCATGACCCGCATTACCCGCATTTCCCTGCACGGCTTTAAGAGCTTTGCCCATAAAACGCAGGTGCCTTTTGATACGAAGTATAATTGCGTTCTCGGGCCGAATGGGAGTGGAAAGTCGAATATCGGCGATGCCCTCTGTTTCGTTCTTGGCAGGCTTTCAGCCAAATCTCTGCGTGCTGAAAAGACCTCCCATCTCATCTTTAATGGTGCCAAAAGCAAGAAGCCCGCAACTGCCGCAACCGTAGAAATTGCTTTCGATAATACCCAGAAGATTTTCCCCGAAGATGCCAAAGAAGTAGTCATCAGCCGAACCGTTACGACCAAAGGCACGAGCGTCTACCGGGTAAACGGCAAGAAGCGCAGCAGAACGGAAGTGCTTGATCTCCTGGCTATTGCTAAGATTAATCCGGACGGCTATAATATCATCCTCCAAGGGGATATCATGCGCTTTGTCGACATGCCGACCGTAGAGCGGCGGAAAATCCTGGAAGAGATCAGCGATGTTTCCATATATGAAGAAAAGAAAGAAAAAGCCCTTCGGGAGATGGAGCATGTCGATGAAAAGCTGCAAAATGCCTCCGTCATTCTGAAAGAACGGCGCACGTATCTGAAAGAGCTGGAGAAAGACCGCAATCAGGCGCTGCAGTTCAAAGAAGCCAAAGCGAATATTGATGCCTGCAAGGCAACGATTATCGACCTGCAGCAGCAGGAAAAAGAAACGGAACGGGGAAAGCTGGAAAAAGAGATGGGTGGCCGGCACACGGCCATCGCGGGCTTTGAGAAAGAAAGCACGGCACTGAAAGAAAGGATTACAGCAGCCAAAGAAGCGGTCTCTCAATTAAACAAAGAGATCGAGCAGAAAGGAGAAAAAGAGCAGCTGCGTGTGCATCGCGAAGTCGAAGAACTGAAAGTGCGCCGGGCACAGGACAAGACGCGCGTATCATCTTTAAAAGACGAGCTCAATAAGATCGAGCAGCGGAAAGACCAGCTGAAAAAAGAATTGCAGGATCTGCAGGAAAAAGCGAGCTCGCTCAGTAGCAAAGAAAAAGACTTATTGCGCGAAAAACAGCAGAAAGAGCGGGAAGCGGCAGAGCTGGGAAAGCACCTGGCCCAGTTCCGGAAAAAGCATAACCTGGAATCGTCGCAGGAGCTGGAAAGATCCATTGAAGAGAAAGAAAGCCGCCTGGATGCCTTGCAGGAGTCAGTCCAAAAAACCCGGCAGCAGCAGCAGGACTTGCTGCGGGAAAAAGACAAGCTGGAATACCAATTACAGACCTTAGACGAGCGCTTGCAGAAAGTAAAAATTGTCGAGAAAGAGCAGCAGGAGCAGCTCAAAGCGCTGCAGCAGCTCAAGAAAGAATTGACCCAAGCAACGTTGCGTCTAAACAGCTGCTTGGAGCAGGACAGCAGCTTTGCCGCGCAAACGGCGCATGCCAAAACAAAGCTGCAGGGATTGCAGGAACAGCAAGCCGCCATCGAAGCAAAATTGCGTTCTGTGGATGCTGATATGCACGCCAATCCGGCCGTGAAGCGTGTGCTGGAGCAGAAAAAGAAATTTCCGGGCGTCGAAGGCACGATCGCACAGCTGGGCCGGGTGGATAAAAAATATGCCCGGGCCGTCGAAACCGCTGCCGGAGGCAAGATGCAGCATCTCGTTGTTGATACGGACAAGACCGCTGCGCAATGCATTGATTTTTTGAAGAAAGAAAAGCTTGGTGTCGTTTCGTTTATCCCGCTGAACAAAATAAAGTATGTGGACATTACTGCGGATGACAAATCGCTTCTGAAGCAGCAGGGGGCGCATGATTTTGCTCTCCATCTGGTTACCTTCCCCGCAGCATACAAGAAAGCCTTTGCGCATGTGTTTGGGAATACGCTGGTTGTTGATGACGTCGAAGCGGCCCGAAAGATGGGCGTCGGCAGAATCCGCATGAGCACGCTGGAAGGGGACAGCGTCATGGAAAGCGGCGTGATGCGGGGCGGCTTCTTGCAGCGCTCCGGCGGCGGGTTTAAAGAGAGAGATTCTGAAGAGCTGCTAGAAAAGCTGGAGAACGAAAGCAGCCAATTGCAATCGGTCATAGATACTGTACGTATGAAACGTGAAGCCAATGAGCAGGAAATTACTGCCTTGCGAAACCGGCGTTCAGAACTAGAAGCAGAGATGGTGAAATTTGAGAAGCTCCTGCATCTGGAAACCGGCGATCTGGAAGCGACGGAACAGTCGCGGGGAGCAGCACAGCAGCGGCTGAAAGAAGTCGAAAAGCTGCTCGGCGAGATGCAGAAGAATCTGGGCCAGCAGAATGGCGAGCTGCTGCAGCTGAAAGAGGACAAACAGCAGCTCCGCCTGAAAGTGACGGAATTACGCGATCCGCGCTTATTGGCGCAATTGCGGGCCTTTGAAGAATCCAAACAGCAGTGCCGGGAAGCGCTGCTGCGCATCGAGGCTGAGCTGAAAAATGCGCACGTGCATGGCGAACAATTGGTCGCTCCAGAACAAGAAAAAGTAGTGGGCATCCTCAAGCAGCATGATAAAGAAGAGTTGCAGTTCCGGAAAGAGGTTGAGCAGCTGACGGCTGCATTGAGCAAGCAGGAAAAAGTGTTGGCGGAGAAAGAGAAAGCCAGCACGCAGTTCTATGCGCAGTATCGGGAGTTGTTCACGAAACGGGAAAAGCTGTCGCAGGAGATCAGTTCTTTTGAGAATAAAGTGGAACAGCTGCGGGAAAAAGTCCGCTCGCAGGAAAAAGAGCTGAATCTGGTTTCCCTGAAAAATGCCGAAGTGAAAGCGAGGCTGGCCGGGCTGGATGAAGAGCTGAAGCGGCATGCGGGCGTGAAGCTCTTGCTCGAGAAGAATGTCGAGAAGCTGCAGAAAGACCTCGGCCGGTTTGAGATCGTGCTCAGCCAGATGTCTACGGTGAACCTGAAAGCGCTGGAGATCTATGAGCAGATTGAGACGGAGTTCAATGCGCTGGTCAAGAAGAAAGAGGATCTGGAGAAAGAAAAGACTGACGTGCTGGCGCTGATGAACGAGATTGAGTCCAAGAAAACCGAGCATTTCCTGAAGACGTTCAACCAGGCGAATGAGAATTTCCAGCGCATTTTCAACAGCCTGTTTACAAAAGGGAAAGCCTATTTGCAGCTGGAGAATCCCAAAGACCTTTTCTCGGATGGGCTGAGCATCAAAGTCCGGCTGACGGGCAATCGCTTTTTGGATATTAAGTCGCTTTCCGGCGGCGAGAAGACCTTAACGGCGTTAGCATTTATCTTTGCTATTCAGGAATACCAGCCGGCGTCGTTTTATGTGCTGGATGAGATTGATGCAGCATTGGACAAGCATAACTCGGAGAAGTTGGCAAAGCTGATTCGGAATTATGCAGAGCGGGCGCAGTACATTTTAATTTCTCATAATGACGCGCTGATTTCTGAGGCCGATACGCTGTTTGGCGTGAGCATGCAGGACGGCGTGAGCAAAGTGACGAGTTTGCGGGTGTGAGTTCTTAGCGAAAGGAGAATTGAGTATAACGGTGTTATGTTTGGTGGGGGTCTAGGGAGCGAGGGTAGAATTTCGTTAATAGATATTGAGCGACCGTCCCCCACCCGAGCACCGCAACCGCAGTGAGGAGCGCAGAGTTTTCTTACTGCCGTACGTAGAGACTGGTGCCGTCTTTATGTTCGTTTTTGTTAGAGAGAATTTGGGGCAAATTGTTCGTAAGAAAGTATTTAAAGTAACAGTTACTTTTAGGCTTTAGAATGGTAGAAAAAGAGGCTAAAAAAGGACTGATAGTATTTCAAGATAGAAGTATTAGAAGACTTTGGCATGATGAACAATGGTTTTATTCTGTTGTTGATATAGTTGATGTATTGAGCGAAAGTGATAATCCCACTACTTATTGGAGGGTGCTTAAGCATAGAGAACCTCAACTCGTTACAATTTGTAACGGTTTGAAAATGCCAGCTGAAGATGGTAAATTGCGATATACCGATTGTGTCAATACCAAAAACGCTTTTAGGCTTATTCAGTCCATTCCGTCCAAAAAAGCAGAGCCGTTTAAGATGTGGTTAGCTCAAGTTGGAAAAGAGCGTATTGAAGAGATTGAAAATCCAGAACTTGCTCAGGATAGAGTTAAAGATTATTACGAACTCAAAGGCTATCCAAAAGATTGGATTGATAAGAGATTACGGGGTATTGCAATTAGGCAGGATTTAACGGAAGAATGGAAATCAAGAGGTATTCAGGAAGAAAAAGATTTTGCTATTCTCACAAATGAGATCTCAAAAGCAACATTCGGTAAAACTGTTGGAGAATACAAGCAGTTCAAAAGGCTTAAAAAACCAAATCAAAATCTCAGAGACCACATGACTGATTGGGAGTTAATCTTGACAATGTTTGGAGAAAAAGCAACTTCAGATATTACTATTGCTAAAGATGCCAAGGGGTTTCCTCAGTTAAAACATACTGCCAAAGAAGGCGGCGACATCGCTAAGAATGCCCGAAAAGAACTTGAGCAGAAAATCGGGAAATCTGTGGTCTCTAATGAAAATTATTTGCGATTAACTGAGAAGAAAAAGAAGCAGATTGAAGAAAAAAATAAGTCTTAGAAGATGAAACTAAAACAACACTGGGAAAAAATGCCATATTGGTTAAATGGAGGATTAGTGGGCGTTAGTATTTGTATAGCTTTATTCTTTTTCTATATCTTCGCTTATTTTCCATTAGTTCAAAATGAAATTGGAATTCCTAATAATGCATTAATTCTTCCAATGGTTACTGGTCACGCTTTTCCAATTTTATCACATTTTATTGTACCCTATGGATTCTTATGTGAATTTAGCGAGGAACACTGTACGGCTTGGAGTTCTTATCAAGCTATTAGTGAACAGGATGGTCACTGCTTGAAGCCAATGGTAATGGAAGGTGTCGAGGGATGTTGCACAACACTTACACTCCAGCCAACTTCATTTTGTACTTCACTATCGGAAGGAGTTGGATTTTTTGGTCCATTAGTATTATTGCTAGGGATTTATTTTGGGATAGGAGCAGCCGTTGGAAAAATAATTCAGAAAAGGAAATTCAAGAAATAGTCCATAAAATCTTTTAGTGCCCCCAATTCTCTAGTAAAGTTTGTTTGGTTCAGTTCGTATAGGCACCAGTTTCAAAGTTGGTCGATTGTAGCGTCAGCGTAATAGTACCGAGGCAGTAAGAAAATTAAACATAATGTCTGTTATGTGCGTCGGAGTGTAGCGGAGACCGAGGGATAGTGCAACGGTCGGCGAAGCCGAATCCCGAAGAGTTCAAAACCCTGCCGAAACATTAAAGAAGATATGATTTATTTTATATTACATGGTTAAGAAAGTAGTAAATCAGAAACCAAAGGAATATCTACAACAAGGAATGAGGCATTGTGGTGGCTATACTATAAAAGCAATACTTAGTGCTTACAATCTTGATGATGGAAGGCATCCAAAAAAGTATCTGCCACTAAAAGTTAAAAGTTTGGGTTTTGCTACGCCAAAACTAATTCAAGAAACTCTTAAACGATATGGATTTGATGTTCCAATAAAGAGGGCAAATAAGTTCTCAGATGATGAAAAAATACAATCAATAAAGAAGGAATTAGATAAAAACCATCCGGTAATTTTATTGATTGGTAATGGCTATTCACCAACAGGAGAGTATTCGGAATTAAGAATGAATTGTGTAAGTCACTGGATAACTGTGTGGGGATACAATGACAAAGAAAAAATATTCTTTATTTATGATTCATATGTTGATAAGAAAAGTTATGATAAAATTCCTGTTGGTAATGTAAAGAGAACTTATGGGCAAGTTTTAAGAGATTGGAAAGGTGCATTCTATTTTAGAATCAAGAGTTTCTTGTACATACCTGTAAT
>JAUYQE010000079.1 GCA_030695605.1 Nanobdellota archaeon | reverse complement strand
ATTACCTGTTGATTCATGGTGCTCATACCCTGACCAAAAACTTCCTCGAGGATATCGTTTGCGAAACCCGGGATGTTTTTCAAACATCTTTCGAGAAGAAGTGGACTTCAGCATAATTTCTGCTGTTTCATACGAATATTTCTTGGGGATATCGGTCTCGAAATGGACGTGATTGCCAGCAAACCCTATTTCACCAAACGTGAAGCCGAACGCTTCAAGTTCTTTAAATGCTGCGGTGCACGTTTCAATATGCGACTGCTTCAAGAAGCAGTTATATCGATATTTTGTTACAAACATTAATGTCATCCAATTATTTCTCGTATCATTTTGTTTTGTCATGAGAATCACCTTTTGAAAAGTTTTTTATAGCTAAAGCTATAAAGAAGTAAATTGCTGTAAGCAAATCATATCAGTTCGGCTGGTTGCCTTTGACCATCAACGCTATACATATAGTGTCCAGATGGTAATTTGGATTTTGGTTTGCTTACTGCTTTCTTAAAGCTTTAACCAATAAGAAAGAGAATATTCTTGCTTTTGAAAAACTCTGCGGAGTTTTTAAGCCAATTCAACTGCGGGTCTTCCACTACTCGTCAGACCCCGCAGTATTCTTGGCGGAGAAATAAAAAAAAAAGAGAGGAAAACGGAGGATCCTTTTTCAGCTGCTTACCGTCATATTTTTTCCCCGCAGATCAAACTCTTTCACAAACGCATCCAGGAGAACGTCCTCTCCGTCATAGAGCGAAAGGGTTATCCGAACATTTGCCAAATCCCCCGTGACAGATTCCGCATACGTAAATCCCGGTGATTGCAACGGTAGCTGGGTAGACAGTTTTCGGTGCGCAGGAATACGCTGGGAGTTGCGGGCAAGAAGAATATTTTTTCTGATGTCCGTGTACCCTTCCACTTCCAACACGAAGTAATGTGGCAGGATAGTGCCGGCTTCATTGTTCACAATCGTATAATCAAGCTCCAAAATCCGGCCATGAGAATCAAGCCATTCGTATCCCACGTCATTGAGCAGGAACTCTACCTGTGCGTAGGTTGTGATAATCGGCTCTTCGGGCAAAGTGGGCGGGCTTACTAGGGATGCCATCTCTGGTGGGGGAGGGAGAGAGAACGGAACAGAACTGCTCGACAGGTTTTGCTGCGGTTCTTGGTTGGGGGGTGTTATTGGCACCTCCTTCGCGATGAGCATGGCCTTTGTGGCGTTCTCGCCGACGTCCGAACTAATTGCCATAATCACTATTTTCCACTGCGGAACCCCGCTCAGCTTGCCGACAAAGAAAGCGAGGGAGACCAGAATGAGGAGCAGAAAGACCGTTAGGAGTATTTGCGAAAGAGGAGGAAAAGAAGACCGACGAATATTTTTTAGAGAAGAGCCTTTTTGCAATTGTTTTCGGCGATGCGGTGCCATCGGCGTGAGGGAAAAAAGAATAAAAAATAACCCCCATCAGAGTGGGGATCTATCTTATCGCCTCCTCCGCTGCCGTTTTCCTCCTTTCCGTTCCGTTCGGTAGACAAGGTAAAATAGCAACGACACGGTAAGCACTTCCAAAGACAGCTCGATAGCCGGGCGGGAGAGAGGTTCCCAAGCAATCGCTGCACCCGTGGCATTCTTTGCCGTTTTGCTAGCTTTTGCCAGGCGTGCTTTCTTCGTCGCGTCTTTCAGTCCCGGAATATCAAAGGTGACCACTTTGGCATTGCTTTTCTTATTTTTCACTTTGAGCGTAGCTTTTCCATCTGGCTCCGGTGAACCAACCTGCCGCACTTGGAAAGCTACTACTTTTGATTCTCCGACAACAAAAGCTTGGGCGCAATTCGAATCACCCACCACATTTCCATTTTCATCCAAAGTGCCCACGATACTATAGCCGGTTGGCATTTGCAAGCAGATATCCACAGTCCATTCAGAATCGCTCGTGAAAAGGAAAGGATATACTTCATCCAAGCCGCTCCATACCGCGGCATCCGGGGAGATGATTTCTAGCCTGCTGCCCGTTACCACGGTTTTGCTGCCGCCTTTGAATTCAATGGTGCCATCTTTCTTAATGACTTTTATCACTTGGAATTCTTTAGTTGCTGTGTCAGGTGTGCTATCTCCATTAGTATCTTTGAAGTCTTCTGGCGATAAGGGAAGACCCGTGTAAATGGTCTTGCCGGTCTCACTGTCAAAGTGCTTGACGATCACCAACAAGTCTCCTACGGTCAGCCCACCATCACCAGCACACGTACCTGGCTGGCTTCCAGCAGTACACATGCCCAGCGAATCGGTAGTACAACTGCCTACCCGCCCTACATCCACCTCATACACTTCATCATAGAGAGTTCCACTGGGATTCTTCGTCCAGAGAGACTGGAAAGCAGGATCGTTCCTGTTAAAGACTCGCACCTGATCATTGGCAGCATCAAACTTACAGCTGCCAGCTCCGCCGCAATCTCCTCTCTTGGCCATGTCAATAATATGCAAGTCTACAAAGCTCGTTACGCCGACGCCATCGCCTCCACCGCAGCAAAAGGTACAGCCGGTAGTGCCTACGTCATTCCAGCTTTGGGAAGAATCACAGGTATTCTCATCTCCGATGTTTCCATTGCCGAAATTCGCAATGTCCGTGCCGCCCGTGGCCGTAAAGCACATATTATTCCCATTCAGCACATTGTTGTCTCCGAAGAATAAAACCCCAAATTGCCCGTTATTATTTGCGGCGCTGTTGGTAATGGTATTACCGGTGCCATCAAGCACAACGATACCGCCAAAGGCGTTGTTGTCAGTAACACTGTCGACAATGTTATTGTTAGTTGAGCCCCCCAGGAGACCCACACCAGCAAAATTATCAGAAGAAGTCACCCTGGTGAGGGTGACACCACCCGTTCTAAACAGGAAAATGCCGTTATTATCTAAAGTTGGGGAACCGCTGACCGTACAATCAGTTAAAGTTGAACCATCAGCATTACAGAGGACGATTTCGGAAGCCACACAATTATTTAAGTTGACTGCGCTATTGAAGTACAAGCAGGGCTGACCGCCAGAACAAGTCATAGTGGTGATAACATTATTACAATCGGCATCCGTATTTGCGTTAACAAATATATCAAACTGTACATTCTCCTGTGCTGTATTTCCGGTAAAAGTATTGCCGGAAACGGAGTTAACTTCGAAACCTACTTCATTATTGAAGTTAGCAACATTGTTTGTGAAGACATTGTTGATGGACGATCCCGACAACTCAAATCCTCGCGTATTAAAGTTTGCAGTATTCAAACTAAGGGTATTTCCATCTGAGCCAACGTCGAGCAGAATTCCTGTATTAAAATTATCATGTGTGTTAACATTATTCACGTTATTGTTGTCCGAATCGGTCAAGAATACTCCTATCTGACATCCATACACCTCGCCGCCGCTCTGCGTATTGCCGGTACTACTGCCATATTGAAAGCCGGCAAAGCCATTATTGTACGCAACATTTTTGATGAACTGATTATTGTTAGAGTTGGAAAAAATGTTGAAGCCGACGTGGGAATTATCGTACGCAAAATTGCTAGTGAGGGTATTTCCGGAGCATTCAAACAGGGAGAATCCGTCCTGGCTGTTATAAGCGGTATTGGCAGTGACGACCAAATTGTTGCAATTGGATAAAGCGAAATTTTCATCTTCATTACCATGGACGATATTATTGGTTAATGAACTGTCCGTGACCTGCTGAACGAAAGCTATTCCTTTATTATTATAGCCAGAAACTTCTATACCATCGATATGTACATTTGTTATTGGTCCAGTGACTAATATTCCGATGCTGCCGCTGCCATCGTTCGTGATGCTGAAGCCGCTGCCGCTAAGACTCACGCCAGAGCTATTAATGGATATGCAGAACCCGCTTGCTTGCGCCCCTACCAGATTGTTGGCCAGTACATAATCTCCCGGAACAGTAATATCCTGACAGCTGGAAATCAAAGTCTGGGCACTGACAAAATTCATGCCTAATAGTAATAGCCCGAGAACCAGCAAAATTCGATAATTAGTTTTCATGCTTGCACCTCTTTTCTCTTTTTAAATTTGGGAAGCGTTATGTACGTTATTTATCCCAACAATAATATGTACTTGAGTGGAGAAAACGCATGCATTTAAACTTTTGTGTCCACCAGAGAGGACTAAAAGCGACGGATTGCAGAACAATAGATGCCACTTTCACCGTGCTTTTTGGATAAATTTTATCGATGTACTTAAGCACGCTTCTGCCCAATATCCCATCTAAGCCCTTAGTGTCCTGACAATCAAAAGAACCTTTTTCTGCGTCGGAAACTTCTGTTTCTTATGGTTACCGTGCTGGAGCAGAAGCCAATCGGCGAAAAGAGAATAAAGTATACTCTTGAGGCGAATCAGGAAGAACTCCGCCAGCTACAGGGGCATCTGCAGGGGGTCTATTTCTTCTCTCCGGATGCGCCGGGATTGCCTTCCCGGGTGGTGGAAACCGGCATAAAAGGCTCGACAAAGTACTTCACCATCCCCAACGAACACGTCATCAAAAGAACCCGAAAACGGGGCTCTCTTCCCGCCAGCGGACCTTTTCCCATTTCTTGCCAACGGTTTTCTACAGAAAAGAAAGACATTTTTGTGTATGTGCTGAAAAAGGCATAGGGAATTAAGACCTGCTGTGTTGTATAATCACTCCTGAATAACCGCCACATAAGCCATTTTGCTCATGTACTTCTGCTGTGCGTCAAACTTTCCCACCAGTATAAGTTATCCCGCCATAAAAAACTTATCCCCAACCCTCCTTATTAACCTTTTTATACATATCTACTTCCCTACTCGTATGGTCAAGAAAAAGCAAGTCAGCTTCTATGTCGATGCCGAGCTTTGGAAACTTTTTAGCAAGATATGCATTGACATCGAAAAGCCCAAAACCAAGCTGCTGGAAGAGCTTATTCATCGCTTTGTGAATAAGAAATAGAAAACACCTTACGCTTTTTCCACGACTTCGAGAAAAACCAAGAAGCTGGCCCGACCATCATCCTGAAAAGGAGAAACTTCTTTCTTCTTGATAGCCTTCTCTGGAAAGGAGTTCAGAAATTGTTCACATTCTTGGACGTTCCGAAAGACGCGAAGGATACTCTTGGTCATATTCAGTGGTATAAGTTCAGCTCCATTACTACCACTCCTTTTTAAATTTTACTACTCTTTTATGAGAATTAGTTTAATAGAAAAGTAGTATTCTTCACTTTCCGCTCAAGGAAAACACCACAAGCACTTTTCATAGAAATAAAGTTTCATGATATCACTTTTTTTCTTTTCACTGATTCTTTCTCTTCCGTACCACTTTCTTGGACGATCTCTTCAAGCGCCGCTGCTTTGCCAGGCGCATGAGCTTCCGGACTTTTGATACTTTGCTTTTATTGCTAGCGTGACGTCCACCCCTCTTGACAGAAGATTTTCGAGCGGGCGTGCGCCGCACTTTTCGGGCGGATTTTCGTCCTCTTTTTCTCTTTGCCATGCTCTCCTCTTTTTACTCTCCTTTTTCGCCTATTCCATTCGTATTCTGGACTCGGTGAAAAAGTGCCTGAAACACCTACCGATACAAACTTAACCTCTCAGCGTGTTTTACAGGTGATCTTCTTCGCCCCATACGCAAGCGGTAACCAGCACAGGTTTCGTCCGGTGAGTTATAGTCCAGCCACCGGAGTGATGGCGAGTACTGGACAGAGGCTGCTATGGTTGCATCCTTTTCAGGACAACCGAACTGTCCACAAAGAGTAGAATAACTAAGGGGTATAAATAAGTTTGTTACTCCTACGATTAACAACACAAAATCTTAT
>JAUYQE010000077.1 GCA_030695605.1 Nanobdellota archaeon | reverse complement strand
ATTACGCATAAAGAAAAAGTTTAAAAGAATATAGAATAACCTAAGCCCATGCATAAAAGAGGTGGTTTTTGGCTCCTTTGTTTCGTTAGTATCACTGTTATCATTCTTGCCGGATCCCAAGCCGCTGAAGAACTGCCCAAAGCCTACCACCTCAAGCTCCTGGCCGTACAGGAAAATGGCGAAAATGTGTCGGGCAGCGCTGCCGATCTCTATCTGGAGTTACGGGAAGGCGGCTCAGGACGGGTATTCTTAGAAACATCCCTGCTGACCAAGCTCGATACGCAGGGATCCACGCGTTTTGCCAAAGAGATAGCCTGCAAACATTTTCATCTGGATTGCGAGACGTACGATTTTTTCTATACGATTAAAGCAGACACCAATATCGTCGGCGGCCCCAGTGCGGGAGCAGCGATGGCCGCTTTGACAACAATTGCCTTTCTGGATCTACCGTACCGTGAAGATGTGGCGGTTACTGGAACAATCAATTCTGGCGGGCTTATCGGGCCCGTGGGCGGCGTTCCTCATAAGCTGGAAGCGGCCGCAGCTGCCGGCATGAAGACAGTGCTTATCCCTCTCGGCTCTCCGCTCAATGAGACCGAGCTCCAGCAAAGTAGCATGCGAGCGCCAGGCATTGAAATCGTCGAAGTCATTGATCTCGATGCCGTGCTCTTCCACCTTACTGGCCAGCAGCTGAACAGCAAAGAAGTCCTGATCATGGAGAACGAAGAATATCGGGCCCTCATGAATGCCGTGCAGAAAAAGCTCTGCACGAGGACGGCCGACCTGCTGGAGGAAATGAGCGGGCAAAAGATGACTCTTCCTGATGATGTGCAGAACGCTCTTGCTGAGGGAACAACAAAAGCAGAAGCTGCTGCAGCCATCGGCAATTATTATTCCGCAGCCAGTTTCTGCTTTGCGAATACTATCCGAGCACGAACAGCGTTTTATGAGGAAAAAGAGCTGACGGAGAGCCGGCTGCAGATTGCTGCCGTGAAGCTGGAGAAAAATATTGCTACGCAAGAACAAAAAAATGCTTTAGAACATATCGATACCCTGACAGACCTGCAGACGTTGTTTATTGTGCAGGAACGCCTGAGTGATGCGCGAGAAAAAATTGCTGAATTAGAAGAAGCCACAACTCTTAAAGAGAAGTACAGCCTGCTGAGCTATGCGGAAGAGCGGTTCTTTTCGGCCATCGCCTGGAGCGAGTTCTTCGCCATGAGCGGAAAGCGTCTGCTAATAGACGAAGAGCACTTGCAGCAGTCCTGCCAGCAGAAAGTTGCCGAAGCGGAAGAGATGGTGCAATATGCAGACCTGTTCCTGGGCACTTTTCATCTGGCGGCAACGCATAAGAATCTGGATGCCGCCAAAAACGCGCTGAATGAGGGGCAGCATGGCGTGTGCCTGCTGACAGCTGCGCAGACCAAAGCCGAAGCGAGTGCCATTCTCAGTTCTCTGGGTTTGGAAAATGCCACGCTGCCGGACTATATTGCCAGCAAGCGGCAGGCAGTGGAACGCGTCATTGCGGAAAATAGTGCTGAAGGGATGTTTCCGATTTTAGGATACTCTTATTACCAGTACGCCAACGCCTTGGAAGAGGAAGAAAAAGGCAGCGCTTTGCTCTATTTGGAGTACGCGTTAGAGATGAGCGAGCTGGGCATGTATTTTCCGGAGGAAGAAGAGCAGAAAGAGAGCACGGTTGTTGAAACAATTGCCAAGAAGCTGCCCCGGGAATGGATGTTTGCGGCGGGGGGGTTTGTCGTGGGGGTATTGGTGATGGGAGTGGTGTGGTGGTATGGGAAGATACGACGAGGAACACATTTCGGAAAAAGAGCCATACAAAGGAGAAAGTAATTATTTTAGTTCTACAGGTATTAACCGAGAAAGAAATAAAAATTTTTATCAAACCCCTGGGCAAACCACCGGCGAACCGATGGCTTGCCTCGGGGAAAAAGAGGTGATAGATGTTAACTACTCGAAAAGAGATACTTGTATATAAAGCTTTCGGAACATTGAGTATTTTAAAGTAGTGAGTTGAATGAAAACGAAAAGATTTATTAAAAATACGGGTACTCTAGGCATATGATACCGCATTCCCCGAAAGCTCTCCTGGTGGGCAGTTTTCTCTTGCTATTCCTCTTTATCGTCGGCTGTGGTGCAGATTCCGGCCCCAGCGGCAGCACCACCACCGATGCGGAAGCCGAAGAAGTCCCGGAAGATGCTCCTGTAATCATAGAAAAGCTGGAAGAGGTTCCTGTCGAAGAACCCGTGGTAGAAGAAACCCCGGAAACTGCCGAAGAGCCGGAAGAAGTACTTGAAGAAAGGCCAAAAACCATCGAGATTTTGAACGATAAGTTTGGCACTGATCAAATTACCGTTTCCGTCGGCGATACCCTTGTCTGGAAAAATGTAAGAACGGGCAGCAGCGCCTTGACCGGAGCGATGATCATTGGCGTGCGAAATTGTGCGGACGTCAAGAGCACTGTCTTTAAGCCCGGAAATACGTTCTCATGGACATTTAACGAGCCGGAAACCTGTACGATTGTAGATGGCATCAGGACAACGATGATACCGATGAGAGTGGTGGTGGAATAAAATAAGTGTGAAGATGAAGCTCGGGGCTCACCGAAAAGTGGTTGGTATCGGAGTTGTTGAGAGTATAAGCAATTAATTCTGTAGTAGTAAAATAAACGAAAGATTTATAATGTATTGGTTTATTTTGGTTAATATGGGAACATATTACGGAGTAAGAAAAATTGTAGAAAACGGAGAAAAAATTGGCTTTGCTCCAGAAAAGCAACCAAGAATTGGAGAGGATAATATATTGGTTGGAATTCTGAGTAATGGGGTTTGGGCCATAGCACCAGATTTAACCAGAGAAAGTGAATACCAACAGTTCTATGCTTTATATCTTCAAGGAATGTGGTTAAAGATGGAGATATACAAAATTCCAAAAGATAAAATAAAAGATTGCCCAAATGAAGGAAGGGTGTCGGTTAGAGAATTAGAACAAATTTTGAAAGCCAATTCTTTAAATTAAGTCTTTTGTTCAATTATTTTTCAACAAGTTCATTAACGGAAATTATGAGACGTTTTCTGCCAAAAATTGCTTTGAACAACACCCTAAAAAAAATAAGGGAGAATTACACCGGTTCTTGTATCTAATCTAAATGCTTGTTCATGCCTATATTCAAAATCAGAAATTTTTCCAGCTTGTCTTAATGTATCGATAGTTCTATCGACAACAACTTTCAATTGTTCATTTTGTGCTGGAGTTCTACAACCATGTTGCACATTGAAAGCCATAAATTTGTATTTTTTACCGCCAATTTCGTCAGCTTTTCTAATAAGTGCTCCAGCCAAATATGCAAACGGTTCAAATGGTCTGGGATTATCTCTAACAATAGCTCTGCCACTTGAGGGAATAGCTCTTCCCTGTGCATCACGCATATAAACGACTATTGATTCTTTTTCATTGAAAAAAGCATGAGCAACACCACCAACTTTATGTTCTGCATCATAAATGGCAATTCCCGCACAGGAAGCTAAAGAAGTTGTGCCAACATAGGGTTTTCCATCCGTCGCAGAAGTCACCTCTACCAGAGACATAGGAACAAATTTTGTTCTTGCTTCCAAATCGGGATTATTCTTGAACATATCGAACACCTCGAGATATAGCTCTCCCTGCATCACCCATACAAAACAAGTCCCCCCTCTGAGAATTAGAAGAGATTCCCTGTACCCAGTTATTTTGGAAATTACTCGGAAACCGTGTTCTAGTTCCCCCAAACAGTTCAGAAAAAGGTCCGCCATAAGCTAAAGCATTCTCCCATCCTCTTACGCCCATGTGCTTAGCAGTAACTTCTCTTATTTCTTCAATATTTCTCCCATAAATAAAGCGGAACAAATCCGGATTTCTTTCAGCAAGCTCTCCAAAAGAAACTTCATTTTCTTCTGCAATGACTGCTTTGAATGGGCATACTGTCCCATCGGGCATTCGAAACACATTTTCCCATCTTTCCCGCTCATAATTTTTACGGGTTATGAGGTCAACACCATACCATCCCCCCGTTTGTTCTAACTCTAAAGCAAGTTCTTTTAATTCACTTCCTTTTTGATAAAAACCACGAAAGACAATATCCCATTTCTCATAAGGGAGCAGATTACAATCGAAACGATCTCTCTTTAACCTATCAAGATTTTGATTATAGGTCATTCCCTGTCTTTCTGCGGCATCATTACCCCCAAAAGATTCAACATCGAGATAATAGTCTAAAGATCGGCGGCTTCCCTCTCCGAAGGGAATCTCTAACTTAAAATCTACCCGTACCATTTTTCCCGTGTCCTGACTCATATATTAGAAAAATATGGGGGCAGTATTTAAATGTTTAGTCTCTTTGCAATAGTCACCAAAAAAATGACCAACCATGACTTTTCCGTCCCACTTTCGTCCGAAACGTTAAAAACCTGAAAGGCCTTTTTCTAGGGTACTATGTACGCAATGCGACAGTCCTATGCACCCTGCTGCGAGCCAGCGGAAGGGTATTTCGAAGCAGAAAGTGGCCGGAGCAGCTATAGCGCTCTGGAAACCATTGCCTATTCAGCTTCCAACGCACCCCACGAATCCTACGACACCAGCGAGTTTCTGCCGCTCCCCGCATATACGCCTGCGCCCGCTCATCCACCGGCTGCTTCTTATGCCGCCAGTTTTCCTGCTTTTTTCTCTTCCGCCCTTTCTTATGGCGCATCAAAAGAACCGCAACAACTAGCGTACTCCATGGCACAGCACAGAGAAGAATCTCCTGCACAGCTTCCCATCCATCGTGAATATCACTTCAACCCCGCCCTCTTTCTCAAGCCCGGAAAAGAAGGCAAGTTCGTCGGCAAAGCTGAAGAGATCCGGCCGTTCATCGAAGAAGCTTTTTCAAAAATGTTTGATGAGCCGTTTCCCGTTGATATCATGCTCAGCGTCCTTGATGAGAAAGCTTTCCGAAAGATCGCTCCGCATCCGGGCACGATGGGCTTGTCTATCAATAGAAAGCCCCATGGGCTGCTGTCCGAAATCTTTGTGCTGAACGGCTCGCTGGGAAGAGTATTGCTCACGATCGGCCATGAGCTCGGCCATGCCCTCAGCCTTCCTTTATCCAGTCCGCATGATGAAGAAGCTAAGGCGTACGCCTTCTCGCTGGCCTGGATGAATATCGTGAAAGAGCACAATATTGCCGGACTCCAGAATGCATTCATCAACGAACAGCCCGCGGAGAACGGCCTGCACAATGTGGCTTTTGCTTTTGTGCAGCAATTGTTGCAGCAGGAAAAGACCGCAGAAGAGATTCATTCCTCGCTTATTCACGGAGAAATATCGGTGCCGGAAGTTCCTGTAGCGTTCTGATAGGCTGCTCTTACCACCGCTCATAGAGTGAATGAATTCGCAGCATTTTAAGCGCCATACGGAACCCCCACCAGATGCTCATAGCGCCGCTCAAAAGAGCGGACAAGATTGTGCTGCGTGTCCCGCAACCGGCGAGCGGCATAGCCCGTTTCTTGCACCAGAGCTTTACATGTTTGCAGCTGGCCTTGCAGCTCCGGAGAAAATGAAGGGGCATATTCTTCTTCCGCCGCAGCGAAGAACTCAGCTCCATACGCAAAGGCCGCGTGCAGGAGCTCGTAGGCAGCCACTTCGACTTTGCCGTCTTCTATCATCTCGCCCAACAGCGTTTTTCGGGAACCGCCATTAAAAGCGACAAGAGGAACTTGGCCCAGCAAGTCGAAGAAGTTGGTGAGCATGCCCCTCTCGGCAACGGGAGGCACTCCAGTCTCAATAATTTGTTCTAGTTCCAGCTGTTGAACCAAGGTTGATTGCCCGACCGCCAGGCGCACTTCCAGCTTTTCTTTCGCTTTTTCATGCATTGCAATCTGGTCCAGCAAGTATTTTTCCGGCTGCTTTTCCAGAGGCTGGGAAGCAT
>JAUYQE010000075.1 GCA_030695605.1 Nanobdellota archaeon | reverse complement strand
TATAATCCACTTTCTTTTTTTTCAGTTAATGTTGTCATAGTCTCACCCAAAGGTGTGGACTATGGCTTATTTATAAAGAAAGTGTAAACTAATTTTGGAATTGAACAGCACAATCTTTGTTTTCCAAAACTTAACACCTTTACGAGTTCCGCATACGCCTTAGCTCTCTCGTAATGAAACGTTTCAGGGTTATCCTCTGCATAAAATGGATTGTACCTCGGATAAATATGAGGGTTCTCGTACAGTACCACCCCATCTTCCCGGACGATAGAAACAATGGCATCAGGCATGCCCAGAAAAGGGATACCCGTGTTTCTTTTAAGGGAATTCCCGTCTTCCGTAACCTCAATAAAGACGTACGGCTCCACGTACTCCAATACGCCTTCGCTCCATTGCGGCTTTGTGGATCTTTGCTGAACGTATTCTACACTGACTCGCTCTCCCGCGTGTTCAGAAAGCCGTTCCATGGCTTCGATCCGCTGCTGAAGATCCATTATCTGTTCACCACTCCACTTTCTGCGCTACAATGATATGGTCATATACTTCTCCGGGAACGGGAGAATACTCATTCTGCTTATCGCACAAAAACCGGCATTTGTCGCTCAAAATGTGCCGCAAATCCGGTGCATGGCCTGTCCAGTTAGCGGTGGCAATGGCGATGCCTTTCTTCATAAGATACTGTAATCCCTGCTGCAGCAGGCTTTTCCACTCGCTGTATGGGCATTCGTCTTTATCAAAGTGGTTCAGCACGAGAACATCATTGACGGGAGCCTGTTTCTCGGGAAAACGGCCAGTGAAAGAGAAAATGTTCAGCGGCTTGGGCAGCTTCTTCCTGCAGAGTTTCTCAAAATCAGGGCGGATGGCATCAAGAAGATCGCCATCGTCATGAATGCCCGTATAGCGAACCCGATCATTCAGGTCAAAGCGGTCTTTGCAGCCCCCCAGATACGCGCAGAGCGTCGGCGCTTCCAACGCTTCGCCGCAGCGTAATTCTAAGATAGAAATTGGCCGGTCTCGGGGCAGGCGCAGCGCTTTCAGGCCAACATATTCCTGCAGCATTTCCCAATAGGCCATGCGCAGCTCTTCGTTTCCTAATGCGGCGGCATCCGGTACTGCCAGATAAGGAGCGGTGTCTGCTTCTCGGGTGTAAAAAAGTGGATCGAGGGGACTAATGATCATAAAGTTACATGAACGCTCGATTATTTAAAATTTTGTGGAGAAAATCCGTCTTCCGTATCATTGGCAGCAATTTTTTCTGCCATTGTTTGCATCTCTTCAGGGCTTGCTACTTTCCCCGGCATATATGGCAGCTGCTCTTTTTTCCAGGTGCTGGGCCATTCTTCCAAAGTCTGAACTTCTGTGCCATTAACGAGCAGCATGTATAAGCTCTCGTCGGGAAAGTCATTGAGACGAACCCGCAGAACAGTGCCCCGCACTTCAGTTTGGTAGGGCTCTGTAGGGTCACCGGTTACTTTCCAATCAAGGTGCTCTTGCGTGTATTTCATCATTCTTTCCTCCGTCCTCAGCAAAGGTTTCCTCACCTTACCATATTCTCTCAACCCGGGAAGCTCATGCACACTATACAATGCCACTCTCTTTCCGGAATCACTGTGTTTCAAAGCCTGTTCTAAAGCGATATCCTGACAATAAAACGTCTCTTGTCTCTCTCCATCAGCATCTTCAGAAAACAGCTCATAGTGCCTCGGCTTGCACCATAAAGCAAGACGTTCTACCCGTGAGTAAGCTGTCACAGTTATCAGAAAAGAAGCGTCCAGTTTATTTAAACATTGTGAACACATCGATAAGAAGAAAAGGAACAGAAAAACGATAAAAAAGAATATTAAAAATAAAAAAAAAAAGCCTCCACAGAGGCTTATCCTACGGTCGCAAAGCCCAAGCCGCTCGCGGGATCATCCCCGACAGCTGCATGCTGTCCTGCAGTGATATCCCACAATGCTGCCCGTGATTGCAGCCAAGCTCTGGTTGCGTCAGCAGAACCCTGCCAATGCCGTGCTGCCAAGCCGCTGGCATGCGGGGTGGCCATGCTGGTTCCGCTGATGGTGCGATAACCGCCATCATTCCAGGTGGATTCGACCGCCACGCCAGGCATGGCAATCTCCACTTCCCGCTCTTCAACAATGAAATCACCATCATTGACGCCGCGGCTGGAGAAATCTGCCACGCTCAGCAAGCTGTTCAAAGCAGCAACTGCTACAACCTTCACATATGCGCCCGGGTACTCAATTGTATTGAGATTGGGGCCGCTATTGCCCGCTGCAGCAATCACTAAAACGCCTTTGCCAACCGCATAATCAATAGCATCTCGTTCCACGGACGCCAGAGCACTCCCGCCTAGGCTCATGGAGACGATATTCGCACCCTGATCTGCGGCATGCACGATAGCTTCTGCAACATCGTCGCTCCAGCACAAGCCGCTGTTGCCGCAGACTTTATAGGCGTACAAGCTGGCTTCCGGCGCAACGCCGTAAATCCCTTTGCCATCGCTGCCGCCATCTGCAGCAATCGTTCCGGCAACATGCGTTCCATGGCCATATGCATCACTGCAGCCATTACGGATGCCGTTTCGGGTAAAGTCTTTACACTGGGCGATTCTTCGTTGGATATCCCAGTGATTCGTCTTGGCTCCCGTATCGAGAACCGCAACCGTTACGCCCGCGCCGCCACTGGTAGCGGTTATGGCCGGATCATTATACACTGCCTGCATGCCCCAGGGGGTTTGATCGGAAGGCGTATACTGTCTGGTTGCTGTTCCGCTTCCCGGTTTCCCATCAACATGCCATTGCGTGGCCTGTCCCAGAACTGTAAAGCGTGGATTGTTCTCTAGCTGTTCCGCTGCTTGGGGAGAAACTTCCACGGAAACGATGCCGTTCGCAAACTCATGGCGCACGTCCAGCGCATGCAAGTCAGCTTGCGCATCGTCGGTTGTAGCCTGAATATACAGGCGAACTTTATCGGTGCTGCTGGGCACCGTGGCGCTTCCCAATGCTAATAGGGAAAGCACCAAAACCACTGCAGCAATAATTGCACATAATTTTTTTTTCATAGTTTTTACCTCAACTGGTTTAAGATTGTTATTTCTTGACTGAACAGAAAGAGGAGTGCTTATATAGCTTACGGTTTTGGGGTTGGTAGTTTTCGGATTGTTCTTTGCGGATTTTCTTCGTTCTTCCCTTGCTTTTTATTCCCCACCTCGGGTTCTTTTCTTAAAATCAAGCAATAATGATGGTGCACATTGGGCACAAAGCTGTACCTATAACCATATGGATAGAGCGTTTTATTGTCCTGGCACCAGAGCCTTTCACCCCGTAACTGGAAATGCCTGCTTAAGGCTTTTCCCACGTCCCACGCCAGGGTGCGATATTCCCCTTTGTCCAGGTAGTTCTTGAGAATGATGACCAGATGCCCGCCAGGGTTCATATATGGCTTCAGCGCTACAAAGATTCCTACCAGCCGCTCGACAAATTCGTCAAAAGAAGCGATATTGCCGAGATCCGCAGCATCTTCGCTGTATTTCACGTCCAAGCCTTTCTCTTCCCGCTCTTTGGAAACCAAGCCTTTCTTGTTCAGCATCGGCCCGTATGGTGGAGAGGTGATCACGAAGTCAACCTGCGGCAGGTTATGCATCTTCCAAATCTTGGCAAGGTTCGAAGCATCTCCTTGAATGACTTGCTGCTGGCAATGCACTTTCGCTCCTCCTGCTGCCAGCTGTAACTGCTCATCCAGCCCTCGTAAGCGCTCCCGGGCGATGGCTGCATATTTTTCCAGCAGCTCCAGGCCCAAGCCATTGCGGCCAGCATTATGCGCAGCAATGAGCGTGCTTCCCGTCCCCAGAAACGGATCAAAAACCAGCTGGCCGGATTTGGTGAAGAAGCGAATGAACTCCTCAATCAACCCTTCGGGGTACTTGGCGGGATGGAGCATCTCTTTCTTCTTCCGCGGCGGCGGATTGTGCACAAACCACGTCTTCGTGAAGCGCAGCCATTCTTGGGCAGAAAGCTCATTCAGGCGGTTTTCACGGGAAGCATTGGTCACGGAAATGCTCAGAGGAAAGATGATATATAAATTTATGTTCAATCGCTGCGATGGCAAAATTTAACCGATTGGGCAAAAACAAGACTAAAAACTTTTATATACCTACTGATTGTTAAAATATAACATGACAAATCACTATCATCGGGCAAATCATATTGGAGAAATGTAAGAATAGCTGATCCATATACCGGGGGTCTAATCAATGATCATGTCGCTGTGGCATCTCTTTTGGATAAGAGTAGATATGCTACTTATGCAAGGAGCCAATATATAGATAATTCTGTTAATTGGAGTAAGAAGATTAATAAACATTGATTGTTTATCCCCGTTCTATGCGAAAAAAAGATGGGCGAAGTATTTCTCGGGAAACGCTTGAATATTTAAGGAACCAATCGATAAAATTATGGAAGAAAAGCAAAAGCATAGAAGACATATCCGAATTCTGTGGGGTACATTTTACTGTAGTTTACAAATGGATTAGAGTTTTCAACAAAGATGGGTGGAAAGGACTAAAGAGAAGAAAAGCAAAAGGTGCAGAACCAAAACTAAACAATGAAGACAAAATCAAGATAATCTCTTGGTTGAAAAAATCTGCAATGGAATTTGAATTTGAAACTCCATTGTGGGATTGTAAGAGAGTTCAAACAACAATTAAAAAAAAATTGAACAAGAGCATTTCAATTTCAAATTTATGGAAGACTCTTCGTAGATGGGGTCTTACTCCACAAAAGCCCGAGAAAGAAGCACTTGAAAAAAATCCCGTAGCAGTAAGAAAATGGCTGAATGAAGAATGGCCAAAAATTGAAAAACATCGTCGGAGATGGCAGGCAATGCTGTATTTTCAGGATGAGTCGGGAGTTTCTCTAATCCCAGTTCTTGGAAAAACATGGGCACCAAAAGGGAAAACTCCGAAGATAAAAGTAACTGGAAATAAGGGTGGCTTGTGCGTAACTTCTGCAATTAGCCCCGTCGGAAGAATGGTTTTCAGAATAGAAAACCATACTATCCATGCAGAAGATCACATTGACTTTCTTAAGCAGATTATGAAATATCATCCACACAGAAAGATAATTGTTATTGAAGACAATGCTCCGCCACATATTGCAGGATTAGTTAAAGATTTTGTAGATGAAAATAAAAACAAAATAGCGGTTTACTACTTACCAACATATTCCCCAGATTTGAACCCCGATGAGAAAGTTTGGAAGTATTTGAAGAATGTAAAGTTAAAAGCGCATCAGGCAAGAAACAAGAAGGAATTTAAGCCCCTTGTTCAAGCAAAAATGCAAAGTATTCAAAAGAGGCCAAAGCTGATAAAGTCTTTTTTTAATGGGAATATTTTATTCTAATCATCAGAATTATCTATAGTGGTGGAGGTAGTCCTGAACCGATACCAAAAGATCTTAATTTTCATCACATCTGCTTTAATTTAAATCAAATACCAGAACAAAGACCCCGCAGATGGGAAAAGATAGATATTGTCTGTGTAAATGTTTCTTTAGAAGAAGCTTTGAGATTGGCTCTGGCAGAAGCATTACGAAGAACAGTCGTCTGTTATCTTGAAAGACCTGACGATAAAGCAGAAATCAAGTGGCATCCTGATGGATGGCAACTACAGGAAGGATAATTTTTTGTTTTTGCTTTTACTTCTTTATCTTTTCCTCATGGCCAACAGCAACTCCACATCTGCCGTTTCTTTGGAGGCGTACGCCGGATCCAAGAACGCAAACCAGATCCGTCTTTTTCCTTGTTCTTCTTGCCATTCATAGAACTGAAACGTGCGGAGAAACCCAATGATGTCTTTTTTCTCACCAACGTGATAAAAAGCATCCTCTCGAATCGTATACTTGGTTGTTAGGGGAGAAAGGCAGCTCTGAAACTCTTCGCTCACATCACGGCAGCAGGGGATTACCACCGGATCTTGGTCGTAGGGCGCCGGAAGCGGCGGCACCGCCGGCAAATATCCCTGTATCGGAAGCACTGGAGATCCTTGGT
>JAUYQE010000069.1 GCA_030695605.1 Nanobdellota archaeon | reverse complement strand
GAAGTGTACGTAAATCCAGCCGATGAAAATGAAATATATGTGGGCACCTGGGACCGGCTTGGTTTTTATTGGTCAAAAAATGGCGGAAAAGGATATAAGCGTCTGGCAACAGACCTCATGATTTTCACTCTTCTGCCCGATCCCCATAACTTTTCGATCGTGTATCTTGGAGGTGAGGACTTTTTTAGAGGAATAGTGCAGGAAAAAAGCAGCATGTTTGTTCAAAAAAATAAACCAGGAAGCAGGGGGTCTGCCACTAAATCTATCTCCGTCGATCAAAAAAATTCTGACCATATTCTTATAGGAATAGGAGAGAACTTAGCCGAAGCCCCGCCAGGCGAGGGACTTTGGGAATCCTATGATGGTGGAGAAAGCTGGACTAGGGCGCAAAGAATTGGAAATTTTGCAGTATATTCAATTATTTTTCATCCCACTGATCCACAAATAGTATATGCATCAGCATTAGGAGAAGGAGTATTTAAGAGTACAGATGGTGGAAGTCACTTTATATCTCTTGGTAACGGCGAGCTTACATACACGTATCGGTTAGCAATGTCACCATCAGATCCCGATGTCCTTGTTGCATCTTCAAATCTCTTTTTTGGGCAACTTTCTGATGCGGACCAAACATCAGGAAAATATGGCGGAATTTTTCAAAGCAAAGACGGCGGTGCTACTTGGAAAGATCTTACCATAGGAATTAAAAATTATGAAGGCGGAGGAAGTGAAGAAACTTTTTTGGGATGGTTATATAATTTTGGCCACATGCCCAATTATGAGAATATCCTGATCGATCCAACAAATCCGGATCATCTCGTGGTCGGCCATCATGGGGAGAATGTGGTAGAAACTATTGATGGCGGAGCTACGTGGAAAAAAGCCGGGGCGAGCGAAATGGTGCCGGGCGGAATACATAATTATGCCTATTGTTTAGGCGCATCTGCCAGTTTCAAAAAATTTTATGCTTGCACTTGTGGACGTGGCTTATTTCGAGGCGTGATGAATGAAAAAGGGTATATCTCGGGGAGCTTAACGGGCAATGCAGTTTATACCTATGAAGAACAGCATCAGCACCCACAGCCTCACAACGCTGCGGAGGCTAGAGAATTCCTCCTATCGGGAGAATATAATCATCAGCATTAACGAAAATCTATTCTTCCAGCGGCATTTCTTTCCGGAAGCCGCACTGCTTACAATACAGCACTTTAAACAATCCGTCCGTATAGCGGTGCTGTCCTTCGTGCAAGGGCTTCTGGCAGTCGGGGCAGTTGGTGAGCATACGTTTGTACTGTACTCTTTTTTTCTTTATAATTCTTTCTCCAACGAAACGCACCACGGAGAAAAAGAGTGGAAGGTTTTTAAACCGGAAAAGTATCCTTTGGGAATACATGGCCGATCCGATAGCACAGGTTTTGCAGCCGGTTGATGAGGTGATTGCACTGTTGCAGAGGTGGAAAGCGGACTTGCTCCGCATGTCTGATGTTCTGGAGCATAGCATCCATGATGTTCTCCAAAATTTGCCCGGCAAACTTTCTGCCGTAACAAACCCCAAAAAGAAGCGAGCATTGGAAAAAAGATCTCTGCGGCGCATGCAGAAAAAGTTTGCGCGGCAAAAGAGGTTTGTCTTTGACGCCCATGATTGTGCTGAAGATCTCGGTAAAAAAGTCTACGAGTTAACCCCTCGCCTCTACGCTGAGTATAGCAAGAAACTTCTGGAATTTGTTGATAAGATTGGCCCCTATGATGCTCGATGGGTAAAAGAGCTTTCTGCGAAAGAAGGGCAACTTGCTTTGGAACTCCAGACTTCCCCTGACCCTGCTTCTATCCTTCCTGTTGTTAACACGGCCATAGATGACGTGCTCGCTCCTTTGCTAGCAGAAATCAAAATGATGCTGGAGTACTTGAAGGGAGCCCGACCGGTGATTGAAAAGCGGCTCATTGCTGACGCGACTTTTACGGTGGTTCTGGACGGAGTTTCTTCAGCGGACGAGACGACTTACCTGGATGCTAGTTTTGCTCGGAAACTGGAAAAAGAGCGGGTCGATAAAGGAAAAACACTCTATAATATCAGCGTTTCCGCTCCTTTACTTGTTCCCCGACGCGTCTGGCACGAGATGGAACATCATCCTCATTGGCTTGGTCGGGCTTTGGTGCCGCGAAAGCTTCGGAACTATCTGGAAGCAAAGAGGCATGCTGAAGTCGTGACGGTTAATCCCACCGTGAAAGAAACAGCAGAGGTTGTTTCTTTCTGGGAACGGACACCAAAAGGGAGGTCAGCTACTGAAGAAGAAAGAGAACGCTTTCCGAAAAGTGGCGATGTTTCTTTATTGACCGTGGCCCTCCGTCCGCATAAGAAACCAGTCGTTATTCTTTCCAATGATTCGGACATTTGTCAAACGATAACAGTAATGCAGATTTCTGGAAAAAAAGCCCATGATGTGCGTGTCTTCGCTTACGCGAAAGAAGGCCGCCTGGAGCAAATGGCATAAGGGTACCTTCTCGTTAGGGCATCCGTATATTTCCTAAGGTGTATGTGGGCAAGAATCTCCAGTTTTTCCCGTGCAGCAGGAGTTGCATGTTCTAACGCTTGTTCTGTGGTTATGAACGCTCTTTTCCGGAATTGCTTTCCATTTTTTCCATAGATGAGGTCGTACAATTCTGGCTCAGCTCCCCGACGGACAAGAATTCGTTCACACGGCTCTTCGAGTTGGCGAATGGCTAGTTTATCGGAGAGTTCATTTTCGTTTGTTCCCTCATAGTCGATTATTGGGATACTATAGAACTCAGGAATGTGCACATTGCCTTCTGCTGAAAAATCCAGGCCAAGATCATAGAACCGGAAAATTCCATCTTTGGCAAGGCAAAATGCATCCTGGCGAACGACCAGGTAGCCTTGCTGAGCATCGAGAAGAGTTTCCCAAGTCTCATTGCGAATGATGAGTTTATGGGGATATCCTTCTTCCGGCTCTGGCGTTTTCGGGGTCATTTTCCTCACACCTCAATAATCTTCCCTTTCTTTCCGACGTTAATCACTCTCGTCCTGCCAATGACTTCTTCAATGCCTTCTGTCTCGTGCACGTGGCCGCAGATATGAATGTCCGGCTGGAAGTCTTCGATGGCTTTGCGTACGCCGGTGCTGCCCGGATAGATGCCCAGGCCTAGAATGCTGCCGGAAGGCTGGATATGGGTGACCATGATTTTTTTCTTGGATTTCTTCACCTGCTCATGCGTTTCCTGCAGCGTCTTGAAGAAGTCTTCTTCCAATAGTTGGTGCGATCCCGCGTCCGCATACCCGCAGCCAAAGATGCCGATGTCGCCTTTCTGCAGCGCTTTTCCATGCAGGTGCTTGACTTTGAAATGCTCCGTCATGAAGTACGTTTCTGCTAATCCTTCATGATTGCCCGGCAGGATGACCACTTCCAGATTCTTGTCTTTGAACGGCTGCAATAAGCCAACAGAAGAGCCATCCTGATCCACAATATCGCCGGCCAGGATGACTAAGTCTACGTGCTCTTTAGCCCCTCTTTCAGCCATTTCCTGCATCCAGTGCTTATCTCCATGGATATCGCTGAGCGCCAGAATTTTCATGGGATACACAGATAGAAGCGCATTTATAAATCTTTCCGTCAGATTATAACTATAAAGTGACTACGCTCCCGAATCAGCAGAATCTGCACGAGTCAAAAACAGAAAGTTTGAGCTCAACAAACAACTGAAATTTGCTTCAATTTGTAAGCTGTTACTCAAGATTGTTCTTTCCAAGTTTGTTTGCTCCGAGGATGAAGCGTTCGAGTTCTTGGCGTATTTTGTCCATGATCGCTTTTGTTCTTCTTTTGAGTTCTTCAAATTCTTCTTCCTCAAGCGAGGTTTTGGTCGAATATTGCATGGCTTCGCGAATGTCCAGGATTTTCTCGCTCTCTTCAAGATTTTTGCTCACATTCTTGTCAAAGATTTCCTTGCTATCAGCAATAGTTAAGAGTTTGATGTCTCTTTTTGTGATGAAGTCTTCAATGAGTGCGAAGGTACAGGACTGGTTTCTTGATTCGTATCCTCTTTGAGCGAGAATGGCGAGAAGCCCATGGTACAGTGCATAGAAAGCTGCGCTTGCTGACCAATCGCTATGGTCAGAATCGTGAAAGTCGGTGATCGCGTTAAAATTTTTCAGCATTTTTGCTACGTGTTCGTCTGCACGTCTTTGATCACCTGGACGAGCACGTCAAATCCCCAGAGCACGATGCCATCTCTTAGTATGCCTACGATGACGGGGTCACATTTTTTTAGGTTTTGCTCTACATCTTCCCTTGTTTGGATGACCTCTTGAGTTTTGATCGGGATGAGGTCTTTGGCTTTGGCTAATGATTGTTTGTACGCTTTAAAATTTTTCTTTTCAAGAATGAATAAGAGATCAAGGTCTCCGGGCTTCTCTTTGGCCGTGATATATGAACCGAAGAGGATGCAGGCTTGCGTGGAGTCTTTTAGAAGTTTGAGGTCTTGCGCCCGAAGCTTTATTCTTCCTTCAAGCTCTTCGGGCACAAAAGCGATGTGGAGCACGCTTTCTGTACTATTGCCTTTGAAGTCGAGTTTGTATGAAACAAGGTTAGCAATGTTTTTGGCTTTTACCACACTTTCTTTTTCCAACTTTTTCAAAATCTTATGCGCTCCGCTGGGGGCCAGCATACAGGCTTTGGCAAGGTCGTTGATTGAAAAGTCCCGAGAGGTTGTGGCCAAAAATCGCAATACCCGCTTTTCTTTTTTTGTCAGTATCATGTTATTCACTTATGGTGTATGATTATTCGCTGTTAGTATATAAAAGTTTCGGCTCATAACAAACTCCTGCGTATCGGTAAAATAGCTGAACACATTACAAAATTGTTGAGTTTCCCAAGAATCCATAAATCATTCTATAATCCTACGGTAAGCAAGTCAAATGGAAAATTTCTTTTATTCCTCTCTTTCAGTGCGCCCTTCGCTTTCCCTCATCCTTCCCCGCAGCTGGATATCCAGCACCAGGTCTTCCAGCTTCCGCAAGTCATATTTGATGCCGTCCACTTTCCGCCGCATTTCGTTCTCGCGGATATCGCACTTCAGCAGTTCGCCATAAATCTGATCGATTTCATCACGGATCTTCATCACTTTGTCGACTTTGCCTTTGCCGGCCAAGAAGACGGCTCGGCGCACCATTTCACCCGTTAAATCTGCCAGGCCGAGAACAAAATGTTCCGCTAAAACGGGCAGCTGCACCAGCTTTCCTGTTTTCACAAAAGAAAAGTAGAGATGTGCTTCCACATACTCCTGCATCGCTACTTTGTAACTGCCTTCACACACTAATCGGGAGTCATGGCGGGCAATGGCTTGTATCGCTTTTCTCTCTTCGTCCATCTGCTGCAGGAGCTTCTCCGCTTCTGGGAGTTCGTCCCGATGCACGGCATAAATCAGCAGCTTGCTGGCGCGGATGATATCGCGGCTTTTCCGCACGAGCGCTTCACGATGCTCTTCGTAATGCTTCAATTCTTTGCGGAGTTTGGGAAAATTGACCATGACGAAAGAATTTGGTTTGTTCTTTATAAGGTTTTTCACAAAGTTTAAGAGTATCCTGCTTTTCTTCGAAATGATGAGTGAGTATAAAGCGTGGACCGTTTCTTATAAAAGACGGGAATCTCGTTTAGCGTCGGTAGCAGAAAACGAAATTGATCAGCGGGCAGTTGAGTCTTATATGATTGTCGCTGAAAATTCCGGGGAGGCCATAAGAAAAGCGAATAAACAGTTTAGAAGTGATTCTTACCGAGAAGGACGTTTTTCTCCAAATTACGAGGCTTCTGTGGAACCTTTTTCTCTCCACATAAACGTTCCCGAATTTACTCTTCTTGAAGATCAGGAAAGATTTAACTTCATTCCTGACTGGGTAAGTGCCGATTCTTTGGAGTTCATTGTTGATGAAAAAAGAGAATTGTAGATCTGAGGAAAGCAATTTTTCTGGCATTTAGGTGTTCGCCGGCTTGTAGTTCAGTCCTGAAATCCGCCACTGGTCATACATTCATCGTGGGATTGAGCTTTGCGAAATCCCACTAGAGAGGATTTGGCTCAATCTTTTGCGAACGCAGTAAGCCAAAAGATTGTGAGCAAAATATTTATATAGGAAGCGCCTTCTTGAAGCGCAGAATAGAGTGAGGTTCAAAACTATGGAAGCATCGAGACCGTTAGATACGCTCAATGGAGCACGGAATAAAAATGTGGTGGTGGACCTGAAAAATGGCTTCCGCTATGTCGGCAAGCTGAAAGCGTTTGACATTCATATCAATGTCGTCCTCGATGATGCCGAAGAATACAAAGATGATCAGGTGCGGCGCCGTTTGGGGACGGTTTTCCTGCGGGGAGACACGATTACGGTTATTTCACCACAATAAATTTTTGAAGAGGAAGCAGCATGACTAAAGGAACGCACAGCATGGGGAAGAAGAGCGGGAAGAAGACCCACATCCCGTGCAAGCGCTGTGGTAAGCGCGCATATCACATCCGGAAGAAGCGCTGTGCCTCCTGCGGCTACGGTGCGAGCACTGCCTTACGGACATATTCTTGGCTGAAGAAATAGGGATGGCGGAAAAGGGTTGGCAACGAGGCCTTAGCGCCATCGTCTTGAGTTCTACTCTGGCTTTTTCTGGTGGTTCTTGCGTCTCTGGCATTACTCAAGGAGAGATTTACGACAAAGACTACGAGCCGTCCAGCGGGCCGATAGAAGTGCACCCGCTCTGGATAGAAGGCGCTTTCTATCTCCTTTTCATCCCTCATTCTGATGGTGAAGATTATATTCTGAGAATACGGCAGTACAATCCAGAAATCGGCAGATACGAGACGAGTACGCTTGCCGTTTCCCAAGAAACGTATAGTCAAGTGCGGGTGGGCGATTATTTTACGGGGTCGTATGAAGACGTGCTCACGAATTATGAAGAACTGGATCGGCAGCGAGAATGAACTGATGAAACCTGTTTTGCTGTTTTTTGATGGTTATTTTTGAAGAGCAGCATCTTTATTAACGCTTTCTTTCTCTGCGAAGAGAATGCTTATCGCTGTCGGCTCCAGAAACGCAGTAAAAATTCAGGCGGTAAAAAAAGCGCTTTCTCTGTATGAGTCTTTCTGGGACGCTAAAGTAGTCGGCATGGACGTTCTTTCCGGCGTTTCTGCACAGCCCACGTCTATCGAGGAAACGATTCACGGTGCTACAAACCGGGCCAAAAATGCTTTTCAGCGGTGCGAGTACAGCGTTGGCCTGGAGGATGGATTGCTGGCTGTTCCCTCCTCACGAACCGGCTATATGAATGTGTGCGCTTGTATCCTGTACGATGGCAAACACGATCATTTGGGCTTGTCCTCCGGGTTTGAATATCCCCCAAAAGTTCTTCGCCTCGTTTTCGAAGAAGGGCTGGAAATTAGCCAGGCGTTTTATCAAGCAGGGTTGACGAAGGATCCCATGGTAAAGCATGCCGAAGGCGCTGTGGGAATCCTGACCAAAGGACGGCTCTCCCGCAGAGACTATACGGCACAAGCGGTGATGATGGCTTTGGTTTCTCTGGAGAATCCGCAGCTCTACGAGCAAGAATAAAGAGCTGGTTCAGTAGAGAACAGAAAGAGATCACTCCAGCAACCTTTATTAATTCTCTTTGCTTCCTTCTTCCTGAAAAAGAGGATGAAAACGTACGATCTTATCGTCATCGGCGGCGGTGGTGGGCTGAATATTGCTTCCGCAGCCGCAGCTTTGGGCTACAAAGCTGCAATTATCGAGAAAGAAAAGCTCGGCGGCACGTGCTTAAACCGCGGCTGCATTCCGTCGAAGATGCTGATCCATCCGGCGAATGTTGCAGAAATTATTCGCAGTGCCAAAAAATTCGGCTTCTTGACCGGAAAGCTCCGCATCGATTTTAGCAGCCTCATCAAGAGAATTTCTCACACCGTTGATGAAGAAGCAGCCAGCATCCGGCCGAATTATGATTTTTATCGGGGTGAAGCACAATTTATTTCCAACAAAGTACTGCTTGTGCAGGGGCAGCAGATAACCGCAAAGCACATCATCATTGCTGCAGGCGCTCGGCCATTTATTCCCCCGATTGCTGGGCTGCAGGGTACGCCGTACATGACCAGCCGGGAAGCCTTGCGAAACAAGAAGCTGCCGAAAAAGCTGCTCATCATCGGCGGCGGCTATATCGGCTGCGAGCTGGGCCATGCCTATGGCAGCCTGGGTTCCGGCGTGCACTTTATGGTCCGCGGCGAGTTCTTGCAGCGGGAAGACGGCGAGGTGAAGAAAGAATTTACGCGCGTGTTCAGCCAGCGGCATACGGCCCATTACGGCACGGTGAGCAAGGTGTCTTACCGGAGCAAGACCTTTTCGGTAACCGTCCAGCAGAAAAGCGGGCAGAAGAAGCAAGTACAAGGTGATGCGTTGCTGGTGGCCACGGGAATTCGCCCCAATAGCGATGTGCTGGGCTTGGAAAACACCAGCATAAAAACGAATAAAGATGGTTTTATCGCCGTAAATCCGTATCTTGAAACGTCCGTTCCGGGCGTCTCTGCTATCGGCGATATTGTCGGCACCTATATGTTCCGGCATTCGGTCAATTTTGAAGCAGAATATCTGGTGCACCATCTCTTCGTCGAGAAAAAGGGGAAGCCCCTACACTATCCGCCCATGCCCCACGTTATTTTTACCTTGCCGGAAATCGGCGCCGTCGGAAAGACGGAAGAAGAGCTGCAGCAACAGGGTAGTGCGTACGTCGTCGGCAGGGAAGACTATCAAAATCGGGCACAAGGCTTAGCACGGCTATCGGACCACGGCTTTGTCAAGTTGCTGGTTGACAAGAAAACGCGAAAGCTGCTCGGCGCGCATATCTTGGGGGAAGAAGCCGGCACGATGATTCACCAGCTGGTTTTAGCGATGACCCTGAACGCCACGATTGACGACTTGGCAAGAATGATCACGGTGCATCCCGCTTTGCCGGAAGTGATTGCTGCTGCAGTCGATGATGCGTTGGGGAAACTTTAGGACTTCTGG
>JAUYQE010000104.1 GCA_030695605.1 Nanobdellota archaeon | reverse complement strand
TTTTTGCCAAAGATAAGGCAAAATTGTAGAAAAAACACGTTCTCTCTGTCGTGAAAAGTGCTTAAATATCAGAAATCACTCAGAAATTGAACTGTGCCGTCGGAGAAATCTTCAGTCTTTTTGAGGCTCTTCATCAACCCTATCAGCAAATCTCCGCTTTCTTTCTTCCCGCACGAGAGAAAGTTCACCGCCATCACTTTCGGCCAAAGAAAAGGAACTCGGAGGTCTGCGAAGGGTATTGTTTGCACTCCGTTATGTTCTTTTTCCTTTTCTCTTCTTTATTTTCTTCTTCAGCTTTTCCAATTCTCCATTGGTATCGAGGTTAGTGAGTAAGATAAAGTCTCTTTCATCAAAGACGTCGGAAAAGAATTCGTACGCTTTTCCCATGGTTTCTCCCGTAGTCACATCTTCATCAAAGAGGATGATGGCTCTTCCTTCTGCTTCTTCCCGTAAAAAATCCGCTTCTCGTACCGAAACGCGGGGAGAGTAGTCACTATGTTTATCTGTCGAGAATCGCACAACGTAGAAGAGGGACTTCTTCCTCTTTTTTTCGGCTGCTCGCAAATACACGTCCATGCCGGCTGCTACGCCGCCATGCCCCAATGCGATGAAAAGGAACTCCGCTTTTCCGATTTCCTGGGCAAGCCGTAAAGCGGAGGCTTGTGACAAGTGCGGGGCGGATGCATCCCATGTTGTCGAATCATACCGTTGGCTGATATTCGTCGACAGGAGTCTTTCCTCGTGCGCTGTGGTTTGCAGATATTCTCGGAAGGCTTGGGTAGTTGCTCGGAGTTTCTGTGGTTCTTGGTAGGCATTGAGAGTATAGGCAATAGCTTTCTGCACGGCATCTTCTAACTGATGCTCGGGGGATTGTATTTTTTGGTTCACCACAGCTCGGATGACCCGGGGTGGATGCAGAACAAAATCGGCGTGATCCGCTGTTGCCCATTCTGGTGTGGAGGCGATTGCTTCCAATTGAAACAATATGTTCTCTAAAGAGCCGGAATACCGCATACGTTCAGAACCGAGTAAGCGGTAAGCGCTTTGCAGAGGTTCGAAAGGGGAATGGTAAGCCATGGTTGGAAGTGTACTCTGAACAGGCCTCAGAAAGATTCTTTTTTAAACTTTTTGTTCAATAACTACTTGCAAGTAGAATAACAATTATCTGTCTTCCATCCCAAATGCTCCCAAAGAAGCCTGCTCCGGCATCCTCTTCACCTGCAGTTTCCGCAGCATGTCATCGTCCCGCTCCAGAATCTCCTGCACTTCTTTTGCTCTCTGTACAACGTCCCGCGGCAATCCTGCCAACTTTGCCACATGCACGCCATAACTTTTGTCCGTTCCCCCTTCGATAAGTTTCCGTAAAAAGATGATTTCGCCCGCCGTTTCCTTGACGGCCACGTTGTATGGCTTAATCCGCGGGCATTTTTCAGCTAGTTTGTTCAGCACATGGTAATGCGTGGTAAAGAGCGTCTTGGCTTTGATGGTATTGTGCAAGTGCTCTGCCACACTCCAGGCAATCGCTACGCCATCAAAAGTGCTCGTGCCCCGGCCAATTTCGTCGATGATGAGCAGGCTGCGCTCCGTGGCATTATGCAGGATGGCAGCGGTTTCCTGCATCTCGACCATGAATGTGGATTGCCCAGCTGCTAAGTCGTCAGATGCTCCCACCCGCGTAAAAATTCTATCGACAATTCCCAGCTCGGCTTTCTCCGCGGGAACAAAGCTGCCCATCTGCGCCAGCAGAACAATCAACGCGGTTTGCCGCAGGATCGTACTTTTTCCGGCCATATTTGGCCCAGTGATGAGCAGCATTTCACCGGGGTTGAGGATAATATCATTGGCCACAAAGCGCGGCTCTTTCTGCTCGACGACGGGATGCCGCCCTTTGGTGATCTGGAGCACGTTCTCCGACACGAATTGCGGCCGCACATAGCGCTGCTCTAAAGCCACTTTCGCAAGAGCACAAAGCACGTCCAGCAGCGCCATGGCCGAAGCAGCTTTTTGGATAGCTTCCGTTTTTTCCGCGCAGCGCTTGATAAGATCTTGAAATAATTGGTACTCCAGCACCTCAATTTTTTCCTGCGCTCCCAGAATTTTCTCTTCTTCCTGCTTCAGCTCTTCCGTGATATAACGCTCGCCGTTCACGGTCGTTTGCTTTCGGATGTACTGGGGCGGGACCAGCGAGATATTTTTCTTGGTAATCTCGATATAATACCCGAAGATGTTATTGTAGCCAATGCGTAACGTCGGAATTCCCGTCTTTTCCCGCTCTTGCTGCTCTAGCGCCTGCAAGTACTGTTTGCTGTTTGTTGCTAGTTCCTGCAGCTGCCGCAGCTCTTCATGATATTCTTTTTTGATGATGCCACCTTCCCTGACGGAGAGGGGCGCATCTTCCCGCACTGCAGCTTCCAGCAAACGAGCAAGCTCTTCCTGCGCTTCTATCATACTCATTGCCTGCAGCAACGGGCTCTGGCATGCTTTTATCTTTTCTTTAAGCTGAGGCAATTGCTGCAAGGTATTTCTCAATGCCAGCAGATCTCTTGGCGAGGCGGTTCCATAGTTCACCCGGCCGATGAGCCGCTCCAGATCCGACGTCCGTTGGAGAATGTCCCGCAGCTCTTCCTGGAGGATGACTTGCGATTTTAGCTCACCGACGGCATCTAACCGTTGCTCGATCCGCTCCCGCTGCAACAGCGGGGCTTTGAGCCACTGCTTGAGCAAGCGCCCACCCATAGCGGTAACGGTCTTATCGATGACGGAAAGCAGCGTTCCTCGAGCGGAGCCATCCCGAATATTTGCTACCAGCTCCAGATTCCGGAACGTGCTGCTATCCAGCAGCATGGTGGTGGCATTGCTGCGGAGAGAGAGTGTCTTGAGGTGCGACAGGCTGTTCTTCTGGGTTTCTTTGAGATAGTGCAGAAGTGCCCCAGCTGCTTTGACGTTTGCCGGCTTATCTTGCAGGCCAAAACTGTCCAGCGAAGAAACGGAAAAATGTTCCAAGATCGCCAGCTTGGCTTTTTCCAGCGAGAAAAAATAGTCTTCCAATGGCTGTACAAAAGAGCCGCCTGCCTGGAGCCGCTGCACCAACTGCTGATTCACGCCCAAGCTTTCAGGCAGCAGGCACTCTTTCGGCTGCGTCCGGGCAATTTCACTGAGCATCTCTTGCTCTGTGGGCAGTATCGTCGTAAAAAATTCTCCTGTCGAAAGGTCGCTGGCGGCCAGAGAAAATCCAGTATCCGTGCTGGTTATGGCCACGATATAATTGTTCTCTTTCTCATCCAGCAAAGATGATTCAATGACCGTTCCCGGGGTGACGATGCGGACTAAGCCGCGCTTGACCAAGCCTTTGGCCTGCTTGGGGTCTTCCAGCTGCTCGACGATGGCAACTTTGTAGCCTTTCTTCACCAGCCGGCCGAGATAGGTTTCTAAAGCATGGTAGGGAACTCCGGCAAGGGGCGCTTGCTTTTCCCCTTTTCCGCGGGCTGTTAAGGTTATTTCCAATTCCCGAGATGCCGTTATAGCATCTTCGTAGAACATCTCATAGAAATCGCCCATGCGCAGCATGACCACGCAGTCCGGATGTAAGCGCTTGACTTCCTGATACTGGCGCATGCCGGGAGTGAGCTGCTCTGTGGGGATGGAAAGGACACTTTCGGCTGGCTGGTTCTGGGCGTTTTCATTGGTCACGTGCTGTGGGGAAGAAGGAATGATTTAAAGATTGTTATAGGAGACTGGTGGTATGGGCAGTGGGGTATGAAGTCGCAATAACAGCAAAAGCAGTTTTTGAACAGGAGAACACAAATCTTTATAAAAAAAAGTGGAGGGTAAGTTCTTATGACTGCACTCGTTCTGCCAACCTATGCATGCCTGGTTCCAGATAGTGTATATGGCAGAGATGCAAATATTATTTTTTCTGAAGACGATACGATTGCCGCCACGCAAATCGCCCGGCTTTCCCGCTTTGTGGTTTCGAGCAGAGATGAAGTTCTTGGGCACATCCAAACAATGGCGCAAGGAATCCCTCTTGAAGGCCCTGAAAGCGAGCCGCAGGATGACGATTCTGATTTGGTCTATTCTCTGAAAATGTTGCCTTCCGATGCGATTCCGGATATTGCCCAGGGCGAGGAAAGAACCATACATCTTCTTCAGCGGCTTTATAGCCCTCATCAGTTGCAGCCGGGAAGGGCATACCTCCTGTTCTCGTCAGATCTGGTGCCTCAAGAGGCCTTTTCTGTGCTTAAAAAGTACTGGGAAGAGCAGGGAAAAGCAGAAGGGGAGGCTTTGGTCTATGAAATAGCTATCGATGAATCCAGAGCAGCATTTGGTGCGAAAACACAATCCTGGGACGTTCTCATACGACTGGCAGAAAATGGTGCTTTTCCAGAGCATTCCGAGTTGGAGTATCTGTTGGCTCGGGAAGTGCGGGATTCTGCGGTGATTCGTCTCGGGGGAGCGAGTAACAACTATCCAGCCGTCGTCGAGCATATGGGCTATCTCTCTGCAGCACTTCCTTCATCGGAAAGTCTTGCTCAGGTTAACGACCGTTCCCCGGCGTATCTTGAAGAGTCGGCCGCAGCAATTATTAATAATATACAGAGCCTGCGGGTCGCAGGAGAAATTACCCGGAAAATTTTCGGGAGCTCGCAGGATGCTTTTCAGCAGGATGCTGCTGCAACGCCACCTCTTGATCCGGCTGATAAAAAGAGATGGAACTGAGGTGCCAGCCGGATAAAAACATTTAAATCCTTTCTCTTCTTTATTCTCGCTATGCCGTGGTACGAGAAAAAGTGGTGGAAGAAGCTGGTGGGCGGGAAGTCTGAACGGGAAAAGCTCGAGCCTTTGAAGGATATTCAGGCTTTATTGGAATTCTTGGAAAGCTTGCCCAAAGAAAGCCAGCGCCTACAGGCAGAACTTCGCGCGTTAGAGGAACTGGAAAGCGAATATGCTGTTGCCCGGAAAGAATTGCAGCAAACGAACCTGAAAGCGCAAGCGAAAGCTTTAGACACGCTCCTAGAGCGCATGGAATTCTTCGAGAATGATGCGGCTCTGGCGGGCATCCGCATGCAGCGATTAGCGGAAGCGTTCCTCCATCGGGCGCAGGAAGCAGGACTGAAAGGATTAGTTAAAGAGAAGAGAAAGAAAGCGGCGTGGAAGTTACGGTGGTGAGGATTCTTTTTCTCTAGAATATAAGTTGAGATTAGGAAACCGTAATAGAAAATAATAAATACTTCTGCGTATTTTTATGTTGAAATGGAAAACAATCTTTCTTTAGAAAAAGTATTAGAAGGTGTTTTGTCCTTACATTCTGAAACTGGGACAGAAGGTGGATATTGGGCTTTTCAAGATTCATGCCATATTCAAAAAAATGTTCCTAAAGGTTATTGTAAGAATTGCGGGATTTACATGAAAGAACAAAGCGGACCCCTCAAAGTTACACGCGTTACTGTTTTAGATGATGAAGTTATGCGAGAATATGGGCTTACAGGTAAGATTAAGGAAAAACCAGATTGTGCTAATGGTGAGCATGAAGAAGAAATTGGAGAATCTTGGAGCTATGAAGGGTTACATCTCCTTCAAGATGGCGACCACTTGACAATTTATCACCCCGATAACAAAAAAGAAGCTTGGTCAGGAGTGATTAATCTTAAACGATATGATTTATTTACAGAACACGCTTCAGGTATGTGGATTCATGCGGATCAGATTGGAATAGAAAGAGATGTGTGGGCGGAATATTTTTTTGAAAAATATCCCGCTAAACTAATCCTTATACATCTCCCCCGCTTCGCAAAATTAAAAAATCCTAAAAAGAAAGAAAAATAAAAAAAACTCCAGAGCGTTTCCGCCCTAGATCACAATCATCGGCGACATTTTGTCTTTGTCTTTCTCTTCATCAAAGTCCGTCACGATGGATTCCGTCGTCAAGACCAGCGCGGCAATAGATGCAGCATTCTGGATCTCGCAGCGCACGACTTTCGTCGGATCAATGACACCCGTGGCGAAGAGGTCTTCAAAGACATCTTTCTTGGCATTATAGCCGACATTCTCGTTTGTTTCCGTACGCAAGCGGGCTACCACTTCTGCACTTTCTTTGCCGGCATTGAAGGCAATCTGGCGCAGGGGCTCTTCGAGCGCCCGGCGCACGATATCGACGCCAATCTGCTGGTCGCCCGGTAAAGAAAGCCGCTTCAGCACTTTGGCTGCATGCAGCAACGTCAGCCCGCCGCCCGGAATCACGCCTTCCTCAACGGCGGCTTTGGTGGCATTCAGTGCATCGTCAATGCGCATCTTTTTCTCTTTCATCTCTGTTTCCGTCACCGCACCGACTTTGATCACCGCCACGCCGCCGGAGAGTTTTGCCAGCCTTTTCTTCAGGTCTTTCTTCTTGTACTCCATGTCGGCTGCTTCGATCTGCATTTCCAGCATCTTCCGGCGCTGGTCGATAGTACTTTTAGCGCCCTTGCCTTCGACGATGACCGTCTTGTCGCTTTCGACTTTAATCCGCCGGGCGGAGCCCAGCCATTCCTCATCAAAGTCCTCGAGTTTCATGTCTTTCTGCTCGCTGACGACCTTTGCTCCAGTTAAGATCGCGAGATCTTCCAGCATCTCTTTCTGCTCATCGCCGAAGCCCGGCGCTTTGACCGCACAGACTTTCAATGAACCCCGGATGATATTCAGGATCAACGCCGTCTGCGCTTCTCCGTCGATATCCTCCGCCACAATGAACAACGGCCGGCCTTCCCGTGCCACTTTCTCCAGCACCGGAATCAGTTGTTTAACGGTGCTGATCTTCTTGTCCACCAGCAGAATGTACGGCTCTTCGAACTCCGCGAGCATCTTCTCATGGTCCGTTACCATATACGGCGAGATGAAGCCGCGCTCAAATTGCATGCCTTCGACTAAGTCTAGGCTGGTCTCCATGCTCTTGGCTTCTTCGACGGTAATCACACCATTATTGCCTACTTTTTCCATGGCATCGGCAATGAGCTTGCCAATCTCTTCATCATTATTGGCAGAAATAGTCGCCACCTGCACGATCTTCTGCTTGTCTTTGACAGGCACGCTCTTTTCTTTGAGATATCTCACCACTTCTTCCGTCGCTTTCTCGATGCCCCGCTTGACATCCATGGGATTGGCTCCGGAGGTGATATTCTTCAGCCCTTCAGTTACCAAAGCCTGAGCCAGCAGCGTTGCCGTGGTCGTTCCATCTCCTGCCGTATCTTGCGTCTTGGAAGCGACTTCTTTCACCAGCTTGGCACCCATGTTCTCAAACTTGTCCCGCAGCTCGATTTCTTTGGCGATGGTTACGCCGTCATTGGTGACCAGCGGCGTGCCCATCTTGTCCAGAACAACATTTCGGCCTTTTGGGCCGAGAGTAATCTTAACGGTATCCGCTACTTTGTTGATGCCCCGCAGCAGCGCTTGCCGGGCATGCTCATCAAACATAATTTGTTTTGCACTCATGCGACATCGCCTCCTATCTTTGCCATGACGTCTTCAAATTTAATCAGCAAGAACTTCTTGTGCTCAATCTCCAGCTCTTCGCTGCTATAGCCGCCGTAAATAACCTTATCGCCTTTCTTCAGCGGCAGGTCTTTGCCGTCTTTAAATGTGCCGACGGCTACCACGATGCCTTCTTTCTTCTCCTTGCGGGCATCTTCAGGGATGTAAATCCCGCCCGTGGTTTTCTTTTCTTTCTCGGCCTGTTCGAGCAAGACGCGCTCACCGATTGGTTTTATAGTTTGTATCATAGGATACACCTCCGGTTGTTTTTTTTGAGGGAGAGAACCTGTTTTTGACGGTTGAATCTCTTTTTGTTGGTACAAAGGCTCTTGTTAAGAGTCTCTTTACATCTTCTCTTCTTTAACTCCTCAGAACCACGACTTTTAACTGGTTATCTTTTCCCTCTTATTATTTATAAACTTTGTGCAGGAAAGGTCAAGTATACTAAACGTCATCTCAAAGTTTTCTAATGCTTTTTCTTATTCCTTGCCTGCTCGATAGTAATACCCCAAATCTATTTCTCTTTTAAATTTTCGACGATAAGACGTTCCGTTGGTTCGTTACGTAATCATTATTCACTTGTTAAAAATTGGATGTGACAACCCAAAATGCACGTAGGTGACGATAAGTTTACTTTATCTGCAGGAAAAAGGCACTTTTCACGCGGCTCTGTGGTGCGGGCTGCTTGGGGCAGCTTTTTTTGTATGTTTTTTCTCTGTAGTCCTCTGCCTGCGCTTTTTAAAGAAAATTTTGAAAAACTGTTCTAGAAAAAAGTTCAAGCTCTTCAAGCACTTTTTCTCCAAGAAGATTTTAATAGGAGCTGTTCTTTGGAGCGCCATGAATATGCTTGATACTTCTCCGATTAAAGACGCAGCAGCCGGCCTGGAAACGCTGGTGAAAAGCCTGGGAAAGAAACGCTTCCGGCGGAATGTTCGCCATCTCGGTGTTCTCGCTGCCGGGGGCCTGGGCCTGTGCTTTACGCCGGCTGCACCTCTTGGCTTATTTCTTCTCCCTCTCTTTTTTGTGAACGGGATGAAAGCAGTGCAACATAATCTGGAATATCGCTTGGGGAGGCGCTTTGACCGGTTTAGAGCTTACCGCAAAATAAAGTGATAGATTTATAAACAAAGACTTCTTACTAGTACTTGTGAAAAAAGAGAAAATCCTCAAACAAAAGCTATTTTATTTGTCTACTTTGAATGAATTAGATTTGAGACATTATGTTGCTCTTTGGGCACTTGAATTAGGTTGGGGAGGAATTTCTAAAGTTAACAAATTAACTGGAAAATCAGTGAATACAATCAGAAGAGGGATAGAAGAAATAAAATCTAAAACCAAAATGAAAAAGACAGGAAGACTTAGAAAAGAGGGCGGGGGCAGAAAGAGGATAACTGAAAAAAATCCTGAAGTTGAGAAAGATATTTTCAATATCCTTGAAGAAAACACGGCTGGCGATCCGATGAGTAAGTTAAAGTGGACAAATAAATCAACGTATACGATCGCTAAAGAATTGAAATCCAGAGGAAAAAGTATCTCTGAAGATACAACCGGGAGAATAATAAAAAAGCTAGGTTATAGCCTTCAGGTAAATATAAAATCAAAAGAGAGTGGCAGTTCAGAAGAAAGAGACTCGCAATTTAGGTATATCAATGAACAAGTAAAAGTTTTTGCAAAGAGAAATATGCCCGTAATTTCTGTTGACACAAAAAAGAAAGAGCTCGTCGGTAATTTCAAAAATAATGGAAGAAAATGGATGAGAAAAGGACAAGCAGAAATAGTTAATGTTTATGATTTTGAATATCTTGCTAAAGGCAAAGCAATCCCTTACGGGGTTTATGAAATATTAAAAAATAACGGATTTGTTAATGTTGGGATTAGTCACGATACTTCTGAATTTGCAGTTGAAAGTATCAGGCAGTGGTGGAAAAATATTGGAAAGAGAAATTATAAACATGCGAAAGAACTATTAATTTGTGCAGATGGCGGAGGAAGCAATGCCAGTCGCAGCAGATTGTGGAAATTTTATTTGCAGAAATTTGCAAATAAAACGGGATTGAAAATAACTGTCAGCCATTTTCCACCAGGCACAAGCAAGTGGAATAAGATTGAACATAAAATGTTTTCTTTCATAAGTATGAATTGGAGAGGAAAACCATTAACAAATTATGAAACCATTATCAACCTGATTGAAGGGACAAAAACGAACAAAGGATTAAAGATAAAAGCAAAGATAGACCGAAAAATATACGCATTGAAACAAAAAGTCTTAGAAAAAGAGTTTAAGAAAATTAGGATTAATGAACATTCAATAAATCCAAAATGGAACTATACTTTATCTAAAATTTAGCAAGTTATTTTTAGGCTTCCCCT
>JAUYQE010000064.1 GCA_030695605.1 Nanobdellota archaeon | reverse complement strand
ATTAGAACAGGGATGGAAACCTGCGCTTATTCAGTTAAGCCGATTAAAAGAGCAGTATAATATGCTGCATCGATTTACGTCTGGAGCGCGGCTGCTAATTGGTATGAATGAGCTTCGGAAAGATACCGCAGAAATGATTGCACAATCGGAAGAAGTTATGGGCAATGCAGCAGTGTACCTCAACAACACCCGTATTGAAGCGGAAGCATATGAAGAATCTTTTTCTCAGCCGACCAACGCGCGAATTTTTCCAGAAGCGGATACAGACGATGCTATAATCATAGACGTTGAAGAAAGACCTTGAAGAGGCTTTCATGGTGAGGAATAAATAAAGCATGGCATCTTCAAAATTATACCTTCCCGGACTGGCCGAATACGGCGATTGCAAGAGAGCATTTTTGTGTGGCCAAGAACTTCTCTCTGCACTAGAACTTTCTAAGGTGGATATAGATGGACATAACCAGAAAGAGTTATCTGGCCTTCTACAAATTCTCAATACTACTCCCGATGCAGTTGATTTTCTGAAAGCTGAATTTGGACCAGAATATGCGCGGGTGCATGAGCAGTTAGAAAAAGCGTGTCTACCTGAATTTCATCTTGATGAACATGCCGCAAATGGCGGAAAAAAAAGATTACCGAACGATTGGTATGACCACTGGAGTAACATTCATGATGGTCGAGTTATGGCTTCCATGGGCAATCTCTATAATTCTTTCAAATTAATCAAAAAAATGCGCGAACATGGAACTACTCAAGAGCAAGCCATCGCGCAGACATATCTTAGCAGTTTGAGAGAAGACTTCGACTGGCCTAAAATGAATAATTGGTTAATCAGCAGCACCAGGCCGATATATTTAGGAAAAAGTCTTGATGCTCGAATTGTGCAGCATTACCGCTGCAATAAATCAGAGCTTATCAAGGAAACAGTTATGGAAGTGCCAGTATATAGAGGAGTGCAAATTGAAAAAATTGTTGGTGAAGAAAAAGGCCTAGCGTATATGCAGGCGTTGTTTGATACTAAAGATGATGGTGAGACCATCATGCAAACCCTCGAGTTTATCAGCGGAAAGCACAGAAAAGATATCGTTGGCTGGACCGCTGCTGTTAGCACTAGCGATTCATCATATACACGTGCAACGCATCCAGAAAGGGCGGCCGGGTTCGATTGCGGCGATGATCGGTTCCATGTGGATGGCAGTGACGTCAGCCTCAGCCCAGGTTGTTCTCGTGGGGTGCGTGGTGGTGGGGGCGCGTAAGCGCGCCGCGCGCGTAGAGTTGAGGATCACCGAACAGAAATCCCTACCCCTGAAGTGAATAACATTATTCATTAAGTGAATAAGGTGAGACATTCACAAAAGATTTATAAACGTTGCACAATTAACAACGATTAATGCACAAAATGCAACATATCGCCACTAAGGAATTGGACATTTTAAAGTACTTTTATTCTCAGAGAAAAGGGCACGTTCGTCAGATTAAGGCTGCGGTTACGGTATCAGAGCACACTTTATTGAAGTATTTAATTTCGCTGGAGAAACGCAAAGTGTTGGCTTCTAGAAGGGAGGGGAATTTAAAGATTTACGAAGTTAATCTTCAGAGTGATCTGGTGAAGATATTCTTTTCGTATTTTGATATAGAAAGACTAGCTGGTCTAGAATACAAGCGGGGAAAGGCAGTTAAAGCCTTTACTCAGCTTATCAAAGAAATCAAGTATCCTTATTTTATGCTTTTGTTTGGTTCAAGCGCAAAAGGTGTTTATGGTCATAAAAGTGATATTGATATGATTATTGTTTACGATGTTTTAGATAAAGGTATCAATGATAAAATTGAAGAAATAAAAAGGAAAATTGCTGCAGAAACAGGTTTGAAGATAAGCAGCATCATTATGAGATTAGATGAATTTTTAAAAGAAAAAGAAAATAAGCAAAATTATGCGCTTCAGGATGCCCTTACGTATGGCTATCCAGCCTTTGGAAACCAACTATACTACGAGGTTTTGTTTAGATGAAAAAGCAAAAATGGGAATTATGGATAAAGAATAGGGATGCTCTAGAAAGAGATTTTAAGAATTATTTGAAAAAGGGCACTATTCGAAAAGGAGCCACTAACATCGAGATAGAAGGTCATCTAAGCAAAGCAAAGAGAAACTTACGTTTTTCCCGGAGAATTCTTGATGATTTGAAAGATTTTTATGAATGGTCTATTGTGTCTTATTATTATTCTGTGTATCAAGCTGGCCTGGCCTTATGCGCCATGAAAGGGTATAAAACAAAAAGCCACATTGCTACTATTTCAATTTTGATTAAATTTTTTTATCCAAAGCATATTACGAAAGAAGACTTGCAAACAGTAATTAAAACAATGGTGGCTGAAGAAGATATACGAGAATTTGTGGAGTTGAAGAATTATAGGGAAGATGCGACCTATTCGATTTCTATAGAGTATGAACAAGGATTAGCAGAAAGTTTAGGGGAAAAAGCGATTGAATTTGTGAATAAAGCAGAGAGAATAATTAAAGGAGAATAAACAAATCATGGCATCTTCAAAATTATACCTTCCCGGACTGGCCGAATACGGCGATTGCAAGAGAGCATTTTTGTGTGGCCAAGAACTTCTCTCTGCACTAGAACT
>JAUYQE010000101.1 GCA_030695605.1 Nanobdellota archaeon | reverse complement strand
GAAGCCTGCTTGGGGATCAGGTCAACCTGCTGGGGCTTATACGCGAGAGCAATCTCATTCTTCTGCAATCGTTCTAGGAAACGCTGCATCTCCGTTCCCTTAAAGTACTGCAACACTTCGGAAAACTCCGGAGGATTTTGCCAATTCCCCAAGTTGGGCTTCGTGAGGTTGGCCAGGATCTTCAAAGCCGTTGATTTACCGATGCCGTTTTTCCCGAGAATGCCGGTGACCTGCCCAAACAGCGGAGTCGGCAGGGAGTAAAGCTCAAACAAGTTTTCACCGTACCGATGCACCGGTGGCTTGTCCAACGTCGTCGGCAGGTTGATGATCTCAATCGCGCCAAACGGGCAGCGCTTGGGGCATATCCCGCAGCCGGTACACAGAAATTCGTCAATGCGCGCTTTTTTGTCCGGCTCGCCGGGATAGATGCAGTCAGCGCCGCTGCGGTTCACGGGACAGAGCTTGGCGCACAGGTAATTCCCGCAGTCGTGGGGATGGCATTTTTCCCGATGGATGATAGCAATGCGCTTTTTCATGAGCGAAAGCGGGGCAAAGCCTTTTAAATGATTTGCGGTCGGAAAATTTAAAAAAGAGGCTCATCTCGAGCATCGTATGGCCAAGTGCAGCATCTGCAGCGAGAAAATTGCCGAACTGTTCCTCGAAAAGATCAAAGGAACCATCGTCAAGAAGCCCGGCAGCCAGAAGCACTATGTAGTGTGCTTTGCCTGCCAGAAGAAATTTCCAACGAAAGAGGAGCTGCTGCAGCAGATTAAATAACTCTTTCCCTCGCCCCAGTGGCTCAGTCGCTCTTCGCGACCGATTGCCATACGGTCCTCGGAGTGTGCCATAAAAAGCAAAGCTTTTTAGCCCCACGCAGAGAAGAGAAAAACCTGCAGCGAGAAAAAAGAGATCATGCCCCTGTGGCTCAGTGGCTAGAGCGGCCGCCTCGTAAGCGGCAGATCCCGAGTTCAAATCTCGGCAGGGGCTGTTTCGGAAATTCAGAACTCAAAAAAGAGGAATGATGATGGTAACCTACTGTGGAGCTTTTTCAGAACAGGAACGCTGGGCGGACAATAGCGAGTTCTTTCGCCGTATTTTAACTGAAGAGAGAAGTTACGGAGGGATTACTCCAGAAAAAGCCCGGGAAGAGCTGGAGTTTTACAAGCGCTTTCCCCCCGAGCAGCCCCATGACCGGCTGATTGCGCAGCGCATCAGCGTCTTCGCCGTACAGAATCCGCAGTGGGTAGCACAGGGGAAACGGAGTGTTATCGCCAAAGGAACACTGGAATGCCTGCTCACCATTGATCTGGGGCAGGAACTGCTCCGCACCAGGGGAAAAGAGCCTTTCCATGAGGAAACGCTTGCTGAACAAGCGGAGTTTCTTCTTCCCGATGGCACGTTCATCCGGGGAAGGCATTTCAAAAGAATTCCCGGAGAAGAAGGACTACTTTCTTTGGCTCGACAGTATTTCAAAGTAGAATTGGACCATACCGCATACGGATATAAAATCCCTTTGTACACCGTTACCATCGGAAAAGAACGGGCTTCAGCAGAACGGCCTCTGGAATATGCAGTGACCAGCTACATAACGATTGATGGATCCCCCCTCTCCGAAAAAAAAGAAGTGGTCAGAGCGGCGTTTAAGAGGGGAACAGGAGTAGTCCTCCCCGGCCGGTTTGAACGATTTGTGAAAACGCGGAGATGACCGTTTACTTTCACTCTCGCCATCTTAAAAACCTCTCTTTCTTAAAGCTTAAATAAGGGCCGGATCAAAAGCCCCCCATGAAAACCTTGCTCATCGGCGAGATTCATGCAGATACCGAAAAACTCCTGCGCCAGCACACGGAACTGCAAAAAATAACCACAGAAGATTTCTTGAAAAACCCAACATATGCCGACGTAGAAACCGTCATTCTCCGGACTTTTACGCCGCTACAGGAAAAAGAGCTGCAGAAGCTGCCAGCTTTACGTACGGTGGTCAGCTGTAGCGTCGGCTTAGATAATATCGCTGTGGAAGAGCTGCAGCGGAAAAAAATAGAATTGATCCATTGCCCGGGCAGCAATGCCAATAGTGTAGCGGAGCATACCCTGTACTTCCTGTTTTCCCTGCTGCGCAAGCAAGCGCCGTTTCCGGAACTGAAAGGCAAAACTATCGGCATTCTCGGCTTGGGATATATCGGGAAACTGGTGGCCCGGAAATTGCTGGGCTGCGGCGCTCGCGTGATTGCTTTTGATGTTATCCCTATCGAGCCAACACTACTGAAAGAGCTGCAGGTCGAGATGAAAAGCTGGGAAACCGTTCTGCAGGAGTCAGATATTGTAACGGTGCATGTGCCCCTCAATAAGCATACGAAGGAACTGATCAATGAGCAAGCGTTCCAGCAGATGAGAGACGGAACTTTTTTCATCAACACCTCCCGGGCGGAAGTGGTAGACGAAACAGCACTACTGCACCATGCGGCGCAAGGAAAATTCTCAGGAATCGCTCTGGATATGTGCAGTGCTATTGTACAGAAAGATTTGCGGCACCAGAACCTCCTCATTACGGACCACGTTGCCGCGCAGGGGCAGGACTCTTTCCGGGAGATGTGCTTGCAGCCGGTGCGCCTGTATCTCGAGAAGCTGCAGAAAAGAGGTGTATCGTCTCCCCCACAATAATCTATTTAAAGAGCGATAGAGGGTTATGCAAAACATGGCTGAAGAAAAAGCAGAGAGTATTAAAAAACCCGGCTTTGCTATTGATACCGCTCTTCTTCCGGAAGAAAATGCCGAAGCGCTGAGCGCCAAGAACGACGGAAAGAGCCTGCTGATTCTGGTTGGCATCGTCATCGGCCTTTTTCTCCTCCTGTTCGCCGGATTTCGCGCCTATAACAGTCTTACGTCGGCTTCCGTGGTTTCTATTGATGACTTGCATCAGCAGAATCTGGATGGCGAACTTGATGAAGACTATGAAGGCTATGTCTACAATGGCTACAGTTTCGTGAAAGTAGATGGCCTGTGGTGGACGGAGATGAACAAGTTTGGAACGTTGTATAAAGCGCCGCTGCATTTCGCTCCCCGGGAATTGGAAGAGATACAGATCAATGGAACTTTGGGCTCGGCATTTAACGAGGGAGATGCAGTCTATGTAACCATTGATCCCACCGTGCGGGATAAATATTATACGCTCGCAATTTCCGAACTGAGCTTTAATATTGTACAGGGGATGGACAGAACTCCGGTTGGCTCCTGCACGCAAGAGAACGAAGCCTGCGATAATCGGACGATTATTAGCTGTGAAACGGCGAATGGCAGGCCGACGATCGAATTGGCAGTGGGGCCCGGGCCAGAAATAACCCTGCAAAGCAGCTGCATCAAGATACGCGGAACGGAATACGGCATCGTGAAAGCCGTTGACCGCTTGCTCTACCAGTGGTTTGGGATTATGGATTAAAAGCATGAAATGCATCCTGCATGGCAGTTTTAGAAAGCATTTTGATCTTCTTCAGGAAGTGTATGCCTTGTTCACTTCTTCCGGTATTGAAGTTCTTGCACCAAAAATTTCATCTCGTGTAGGGGAGACTGATGGTTTCGTGCACTTAACGAGTGATGAAAGCAAAGATCCACGAATAGTAGAGTTACTGTACCTCCAAAAACTGGCAGAGTTGGGAACAACAGGCTTTAGTTATTATGTCAATCCGCAAGGGGTCTTAGGAACAAGCACTTCTTACGAATTAGCTATCGATCTGGACTGCACCCCTGAAAGTTCTCATATAGTTAAGCTTTAGAAGTCTGGTATTTAACGGAGGCATACCATGGCAACCAGAAGAAAATTTACCCGAGAATTTAAGCTAAATGTTCTGCGACAGGCAGAACAACAGCCCTTGG